>DASXYR010000433.1:0-1524 GCA_036502385.1 Gemmatimonadaceae bacterium | reverse complement strand
AACTCGTAAAATTAAAATCATGCGCCTTGATCGCCGGCATCACCACCGGACCACCCTGCTCCGTGCCGCCGATCCGCACCGCGGGCCCGATTGCGTCGAGGTTCGCTAGCAGAAATAGCGGCGACTCGTTGAAGCGGAAATTCTTGATCGCCTTCGAGATCTTTCCGTTCTCGATCAGGAACGTCCCGTCGCGGGTGAGTCCCGTGAACAGGATCGTCCGCGGGTCCACCTGACGCAGATACCAGAGGCGCGTGACGAGGACTCCGCGCGGCGTCGACTTGATCATGTCGTCCATCGACGTCGTGCCGCCGGCCAGCTTTACGGATGACGGGAATCCCGTCGGCTGCTTGCCCTGCTTCTGCGCCCAGAAGCGCGTGTAGAAAAGCTGCTTGAGCACGCCGTTCTCGACCCACACCTGACGCGAGAGCGGAAGCCCCTGTCCGTCGTAAGGCTGCGCGAGGAGCTGCGGATCCTGTGGGTCCGAAAAAATAGTGACTCGACTGTCCACGATCTTCTCGCCGATCTTGTTGCCGCCACCGGCCTTGGCAAACGCGCTCCGTCCCTCGTCGGCCGTTCTCGCGTTGAGCGCGAATCCCATCAGCTGAACGAGATCGCCCACCGCCTGCGGCTCGAGTATCACCGTGTAGCGCCCGGGCTCGATCGCGACGGGATTGCGCGAGAGACGAGCTTTCTCGATTGCGTGCGAGGAAAGCGCGGCGAAGTCGAGCTGGTTCCAGTCCGGATGCTCCGCTCCCGCCCAACCAGATCCGGTGCCGTCGTCGGTCCGGACGGTGAGTGTATAGTTGGCGTTCGTCGAGCGGTTGTACGCGAACAGTCCGTGACCATTGCCGATCGCGTTGGCGCCGGCGTTGACGACGATGAATCCCGCGGCCTTGAGGTCGCCCGCCTTGCGCGCGGGCTCGAGCGCGGTCAACGCGGCGCGCGCGCGGTCTTCCGGCGTGAGATTGGCCGTCGAATCGAAATATCCATTGACCGGGACGTACGTCTGGGGCGGAAGACCTGGCATCGTTTCCGGATCATCGGGAGAGAGCTTGGCCAGCGCCTCCGACTGCTCGACGGTGCGCCGCAGCGAGTCGTCGGAGAAATCGTTTGTAACCGCCGCTGCATGCTTCTTTCCGAACGCGCTCTGGATGCCGATTGTCCCATCCACCACTCCACCAGCGGTCGACATCTGATTCGCCGCGAAGCGGACGTCGGCCTGATAGCCGCTGTTCAGGTTGACGATGATCTCGTCGGCCTTGGACATCTTCACGACTTTCTCGATGAGCGCCTGGGATTGTTCGCGCGTCATCACCGCGCCGGGTGGAAGAACCTTCGCTGTATCGAAAAGCGATTTCGGTCGCACGATGAGCTCAGACCGCGTCGCGTCGTCTTCCGCGAAGAACTCAGTCCTGGTCACGCCTTCCTCCCGGTGTTGATCACGTTGATGTTACGGAAACGGCTCGGCACGCAGCCGTGACTGACGGAGTTCGACTGCGGCGGCTGTCCCTTGCCGTCGTTGAA
>DASXYR010000432.1:0-2116 GCA_036502385.1 Gemmatimonadaceae bacterium | reverse complement strand
CGAGCCCCGTCACTTCTCTTTCAACTCGCCCTTTGGCGCGTGTCCCGCCTGCGGCGGCCTCGGCTCCCGCCGCGAAGTCAGCGAAGAGCTGATACTCGGCGACGCGAGCATCAGCATTCTCGAGGGCGTGGTGTTGCCGTGGGGCGAGCCCGACGGCTACCTCAAGAAGGTGATTCTCCCTGGTCTCGCCAAGCAGCTTGGATTCAATCTCAACAGTCCTTGGGGCAAGCTGAGCCCGGAAGTGCGGGACAAGCTTCTATATGGTACAGGTGGGAAGTCGGGGCAACGGACCGATAATTCAGGTGCCCACTGGGAGGGAATCCTCTCCAATATCCAGCGGCGCTACGACGACACCGAGTCGGACTCGGTGCGCATCGAGCTCGATCAGTTCATGGTCGAGAAGCCGTGCACCACATGTGGAGGACGCAGACTCAAGCCCGAATCGCTCGCCGTTACCCTCGCCGGCCGTAACCTTGGCGATGTAGTGCAGCTATCCATCACCGACACGCTCGCATTTTTCGAGAGCGTGCCCGTGCGCGGCAACGGCAAGCCGGGATTGGACCCGGAGATCGCCGCGCCGATTCTCAAGGAGGTGCGCGAGCGTCTTCGGTTTCTGAACGACGTCGGACTCGAGTACCTCAC
This sequence comes from Gemmatimonadaceae bacterium, assembly GCA_036502385.1. Taxonomy (GTDB): domain Bacteria; phylum Gemmatimonadota; class Gemmatimonadetes; order Gemmatimonadales; family Gemmatimonadaceae; genus UBA4720. The sequence continues at coordinate 1,474 of DASXYR010000432.1, read as the reverse complement.
ACTCGGCCGTTCCGCTGAGTCTCTCTCGGGCGGCGAAGCGCAGCGAATCCGCCTCGCGACGCAGATCGGCTCGCGGCTCGTGGGCGTTTTGTACATCCTCGACGAGCCGTCGATCGGACTGCACCAGCGCGACAATGCTCGTCTCCTTGCCACTCTGCGCCAGCTCCGCGACTTGGGCAACACTGTCATCGTTGTCGAGCACGATGAAGAGACGATGGAGGCCGCGGATCACTTGATCGACCTCGGCCCTGGTGCGGGAAAGCATGGCGGTCTTGTTATCGCGGCTGGAACCGTCGACGAGGTCCGCGACCACCCCGACTCGATCACCGGAAAGTATCTGCGCGGCGAAGCCGAGATCCCGATCCCGGAAGTCCGACGTGCGCGCGACCCGCAGCGCCTGATCCGAATCGAGGGCGCGCGCGAGCACAATCTGCGGAACCTCGACGTCGAGATTCCGCTCGGACTCTTCGTCGCCATCACCGGTGTGTCCGGAAGTGGCAAGTCCACGCTCATCGAGGACATCCTCCACAACGCGATGGCGCGCCATTTCTATCGCGCGCGGGTGATTCCCGGCGCGCACAAGCGCATCACCGGGTTCGAGCACCTCGACAAGGTGATCGACATCGACCAGAGCCCGATCGGGCGGACGCCGAGATCCAACCCTGCGACCTACACTGGCTTGTTCACGCCGATTCGCGAGCTGTTCGCCGAGCTTCCGGAAGCGAAGATTCGCGGATACGGTCCGGGAAGATTCTCTTTCAACGTGAAAGGCGGCCGCTGCGAAGCGTGCGAGGGAGATGGTCTCGTCAAGATCGAGATGCATTTCCTGCCCGACGTCTACGTTCCGTGCGACGTCTGCAAGGGCAAGCGCTACAACCGCGAGACTCTCGAGGTACGGTTCCGTGGTCTCAGCATCGCCGAAGTGCTAGAGCAAACGGTTGAAGACGCGCTCGCATTCTTCGAGAACCAGCCCCGCGTCCGCCAGAAGCTCCAGACCCTTTTCGACGTCGGGCTCGGTTACATCCACCTCGGCCAAAGCGCCACGACGCTGTCGGGCGGCGAAGCGCAGCGCGTCAAGCTCGCCGCGGAACTCTCGAAGCGCGACACGGGTCGGACATTCTACATCCTCGACGAGCCCACGACCGGACTCCACTTCGAGGATGTCCGCATGCTGCTCACGGTGCTGCACCGCCTCGTGGATCGGGGCAACACCGTGCTCGTCATCGAGCACAACCTCGACGTGATCAAGACTGCCGACTGGATCGTCGATCTGGGACCTGAAGGCGGCCTTCGCGGTGGCGATGTCGTTGCCGCCGGATCGCCCGAGACCGTCGCCGAAGTGAAAGCATCGTACACAGGCCAGTACTTGCGCACGATGCTGGGGCGGAAGCGCAGTGGCGTTCGGAAAAAGGTTGCGTTCAGAGCGGGAGGCGGGAGGCGGGAAGCGGGAGGCGGGTAGTTCTGAGTGGCGGCC
>DASXYR010000431.1:0-9057 GCA_036502385.1 Gemmatimonadaceae bacterium | reverse complement strand
ATCGTCAGTGAGATTCCGCCCGCGATCAACCTGCTCAAGCCAATCTTCAGTCCGAGCTGGTAGAAGTAGACGTCGCACGAATGCTTGATCGCCCCCTCGAGGTTGAGCGCTCCGTGACCACGCTTGTCCCAGCAGCGGAAGTAGCGGTTGCCGAACTGATAGCCACCGGTGCAAGGCTGCGGCATGTGCTCCTTGAGTCCGACCAATCCGGCCTGGAGCGCGACGACCGTTGTTACGAGCTTGAACGTCGAGCCCGGCGGATAACGTCCCTGAATCGCCTTGTTCACGAGCGGCCGGCGCTTGTCTTCGAGAAGCTGCTTGTAATAATCGGCTGGAATGCCCCCGGTGAACTTGTTCGGATCCCAACTCGGCGCGCTGTAGAGCGCGAGCACAGCACCAGTGTGGGGATCGAGCGCGACCGCGCCTCCCTGAAGTGAATCCCCGAATATTCCGGCGGTGAACTTCTGGAGATCCAGATCGATGTTCGTATAGAGCGGCGGGGCACCTTCGGCGTCCAGATCCGGCCTCGGCCCCTGGCCGCGAACCGGACGTCCGCGCGCGTCGACTTCGTCGAAACGAACACCCTCCTTCCCGTGAAGAATCGACTCGTACTGTTTTTCGAGGCCGGCCTTTCCGATGTCCTGCCCGGGTTTGTAAGCCGCGTATTTCGGGTCGTTGAGGTCCGACTCGGTGATTTCTCCAGTATAGCCGACGAAAGACGAGACGACTGATCCGTCGGGGTAGTAGCGCTTCGGGACAGACTGGATAATGAGTCGCGGGAAATCCAGACGGTGTTCTTCGAGCACCGACACGATGTCGATCGATGCATCGGGCAGAACTACCGTGGGTCTCGTCGGCGCACGCCGGTACCGGCGGATCGCGTTGTTGATCTGCGCCTGATCGAGCTGCAGCGTGCTGGCCAGCTGCCCGAGAGCGCCGCGCAGGCTGTCGACGCTCGGCGCGGTGATGGACACCGAATATGCCGGAAGATTTTCGGCGATCACTTCGCCGTGACGGTCGTAGATGATTCCGCGCGGCGCCGGAAGAGGAATCGGGCGCAGCCGGTTTTCCTCCGACTGCATCACGTACTGTTTGTTCTGAATGACCTGCGTCTTGAAGAACGCGCCGACCAGGAAAAGAAATCCGAGAACGAGCGCCAGCGAGCTCATGCGCGCTCGACGAGCGACGTCATTCGGATGAAAGCTCATACGGTGCTCGGCTCGAGAAGGGGACGCATTATGAACAATAACAGGACGCCCACCGCCGCGGTCACCGCCGCCGAGAGCGGAGACCATAGGAGCAACTGCTGCACCAGCTCGACGCCGTGCACTCGCTGCTCACCTATGAAGTAGAGGATGTCGAACACCCATTTGCCGAGAAAAAAGAAGAACGCGTTCAGAACCAGGTTGTCGGCGAAGAAAACGGCCTTCAGGTACGACGCGCCGAATCCGACGATCGTCATCGCGATCGCTCCGGCTCCGAGCGCGTCGGGAGCCAGTGAATCCGAGATCATGCCGAGTATGAATCCGATCACCGCCGCCGCGGCCGGTCTTACTCTCACTGAAGCGAGAAGCAGCGCCAGCACCAGGAAGTCCATCGGCGCACGCCATCCCAGTAGCGGGCGGAGCGTGTAGTGAAGGACGACGAAGATGAGGAAGCTGATTGTCGCGCGAATCGCTCCGCCCACGTTCATCGTGTTGCTCCCGGTGGAGGCGCATTCGTGGGCGGTGGAACGGAGTCTCGCCGCGTCGTATCACGTGGCGTCGTATCGCGCCGGACGGTAGTGTCTACCGGCGGCGGGCGACGCACTGGAACGGGTCGTGGTGCAGCAGGTTGCGCGACGGCGCGCGTGCTGTCGGTTACACCCACCGGAACGATGCCGTTAGCGCGGGCCATGCTGTCGAGCACCGCTCGGCGAGCGGCGGCTTCAGCCAGGGCGGCGCTCTTGGCGGCGGAATCTCCGGATACGACAATCCGCTGGGCCGCGGCGTCCACCTGCGCGGCACTCTCCCACACGCCATCTACCCCCTTCGCCACCCGATCGCGGCGAAGGATCATGACGGAATAAACGTCAGCGGGATTGACGGCCGGCCGCAGCAGATACGTTCGCGCCCAACCCTCGGTGGTCTTGATTTCCTGGAGAACGATTCCGACGGGAATCCCGCGCGGCCATACTCCTCCCCAACCGGAGCTGACGATGACGGAGCCCGGCTTGAGAGTCGCTCGAAAGGGGACGCCCCGAAGCTCGAGAAGGTAGTCGCCGGTTGCTCCGGTAAGGTGAGCCTGGGCGATGCCGAAGGCACTGCCGTCGGGTGACATCGCGCTAACACGAAAATCAGGGTGCGTCCACAGCATCGCGTGGCTCATGGTGGGATCGACCTGGTCGACTACACCCACCAGTCCTTCCGGGCCGATCACAGGACTCAGTCGGCTGACACCCGCGCGCGAGCCAGCGCTGAGAATTACCGTCGTCTCGTCGCGGACACCGCGTCCGTGCAGCGCTTCGGCGGGAATGAACCCCCAACGCAGCCTCGACCCGATACCGATGAGCTTTCTCAGTCTGTCGTTTTCACCTTCGAGCGAGCCGGCCTTGATCGAGGCCAGTGAAAGGCTGTCCAGGTGCTCCTGCTTGGCGTCCGCCGAGAGCAGCGACTGACGTCCCTTCTCGGCTCGCTCCTGGAGCATGACGAGTGGGGCGAGGAACGAGCGCCGCATCCCGGTTGCCACGGGATCGCGCATCGTATCTGGGAGTGCGCGGGCCGCGAGGGCGAGAACGACGCACGTTGTAAGGACAATCAGGTCGATCCGGTTGTTGCTTCGTACGGCGCGGGCCACGAGTTACCTCAATTCAAGTCGCTAGTACAGACCAGTATTTAGCCTCATCGTCAAGAATGCGGCCACAGCCGCGTACGACGCAGGTGAGAGGATCTTCGTCGACGTGAATCGGAAGTCCGGTTTCCTGCGAAAGAAGAACGTCGAGCCCGCGAATCAGGGCGCCTCCACCCGTCATGACTATCCCGCGATCGACGATGTCGGCAGCGAGCTCGGGGGGAGTGATCTCCAGCGCCCGACGAACAGCGTCGACGATCTGTTGAATTGGCTCCTGTACCGCATCGCGGATTTCCGACGAGTGCACGCGCACGGTCTTCGGGATTCCCGATACAAGGTCCCTGCCTTTGACGTCCATTTCTCTCTCGTCGCCGACGGGCGCCGCGGATCCGATCTGAATCTTGACCTGCTCGGCCGTCGATTCTCCGACGAGGAGATTGTAGTTCTTGCGCATGAACTGTACGATTGCCATGTCGAGCTCGTCGCCGCCGGTGCGGATCGACGTATCGCTGACGATACCTGACAATGCGATGACGGCGATCTCGGTGGTACCACCACCGATGTCGATGACCATGTTTCCGGTAGGCGTTTCCACTGGAAGGCCAACTCCAATCGCCGCAGCCATCGGCTCGGCGACCATGAAGACTTCCTTCGCGCCAGCGCCGAGCGCGGAGTCGCGCACCGCGCGCTTCTCCACTTCGGTGATACCGGAGGGCACGCACACGATCACGCGCGGCTTCACCTTGAAGACGTGGTTTTCGATGATCAGGGCGAGGAAGTATCTCAGCATCTTCTCGGTGACGTCGAAGTCGGCGATGACACCGTCCTTCATCGGTCTGACCGCGATCACGCCTTCAGGCGTGCGGCCGAGCATTCGCTTGGCCTCGAGCCCCACTCCCTTGATCTTCTTCGTTTCGCGATCGAGTGCCACGACCGAAGGCTCGTTGAGCACGATGCCTTCTCCCTTCACGTAAATCAGTGTGTTGGCGGTGCCGAGGTCGACGGCGATCGCATTCGCCGGGAATAGTGCGCCCGGCTTCCAGAATGGAAATCGCATTAGTTCAAATATGAATCGGGTGGTGTAAACGGCAAGCCAAATGCCTCAGCGACAGCGGGATATGTCACTTTACCGTCTACGATGTTGAGTCCTTTCCTGAGTGCTTCGTTTTCCTTGAGCGCCTGCTTCCATCCCTTCTTCGCGAGCTCCTTCGCATACGGAAAAGTCGCGTTCGTCAATGCGAGCGTCGAAGTGCGCGGTACACCGCCCGGCATGTTCGCCACCCCGTAATGGATGATTCCATCCACGACGTACGTCGGGTTCTCGTGAGTCGTTGCCTTGATGGTCTCGACGCAGCCGCCCTGATCGATGGCGACGTCGACGATGACCGCTCCCTGCTGCATCGTCTTCAGATCTTCGCGGCGAATGAGTCGCGGCGCGACGGCTCCCGGTATCAGGACCGCGCCAACGACCAGATCCGCAGTGGAGATCTGCTCCAGGATGTTATGACGATTGGAATAGATGAGGGTGACGTTGGCCGGCATCACGTCGGAGAGATAGCGAAGACGCTCCAGGCTCAGATCGAGGACGGTGACCTTGGCACCCAATCCAGCCGCCATCTTCGCGGCGTTGATTCCGACGATGCCACCCCCGAGGATCACGACCTTCGCGGGGGCCACACCGGGTACGCCGCCGAGCAGCACGCCGCGCCCGCCGTAGAGCTTTTCCAGGTACTTCGCGCCTTCCTGTACCGCCATGCGCCCCGCCACTTCCGACATCGGTGTCAGTAGGGGGAGCTCGCGACTCGGCAGCTCCACAGTTTCGTAGGCAATGCAGATGGCGCCGCTCCTGATGTGCGCGTTGGTCAGCTCCTTGTCAGCGGCGAAATGGAAGTAGGTGAAGATCACCTGTCCCTTCCGCATGCGGGGCCACTCGACCTTGATCGGCTCCTTCACCTTCATGATCATGTCAGCTTCGCGCCACACGGTATCCGCGTCAGCGCCGATCTTCGCACCGACAGCCGTATAGGACGAATCCGGAAAGCCGCTCCCCTCTCCGGCTCCCTTCTCCATCATCACGCTGTGTCCAGCCGCGACAAGTGCCTCCGCGCCAGCCGGCACGAGAGCCACACGATTTTCATTGGTCTTTATTTCCTTCGGAACGCCGATCTTCATCTCAGGATGGTCGAATTGAAAGGTTGAACGCCCGGCATCACGCTGCGGCCTTGGGACCCAGGCTCACGAGCGTCTGCCGCCCGGGGTTGAAAAACGTTTTGCAGAGGTCGGCCACGGTGTCGGAGTCGATGGAATCGATCAGACCGAGCAGCTCGTCCAGCGTTCGGTAAGGCTCACCATACAGCTCGGTGCCCGCCGCGCGATACATCCGCGAGGTCGGACTCTCCAGTGCCAATGTAATCTGTCCTTTGATCTGACTTTTCCCGGCGGCGATGTCGGCATCGGTCAGTCCTTCTCCCGAGAGTTTTTCCATCTCCTCATTTATCGCATCGACCGCCGCTCGCGCGCTTTCCGGAGTCGTGCCGACGTACACTCCGTGCATCCCCGCATCTTCGTGGAACGACTGAAAAGAGTACACCGAATAAGCGAGCCCGAGCTCTTCGCGGATGCGCTGAAAGAGCCGTGAGCTCATTCCGCCTCCGAAGAGCATCCCGATCATGCTCATCGCGTAGCGACGCGGATCGCTGTGCGGAAACGCGTCGCTGCCGATGACGATGTGGGTCTGGGCCGTATCACGCTCGAAATGCACGGCGCTAGGTGTCTGCACGATTGGAGCCGGAGATTTGAGCGCCGGAAGTCCGCCGCGCGGGATGTCTCCCCAACCCGTGGACTCTAGTGTTTCCACGAGGGCGTCGTGCTCGACATTGCCAGCGGCGGCGAACACGATCTGCTCCGGATGATACGCCCGCGAGTGAAGCGCGCGCAGATCGGAGACACTCAACGCTCCCACCGTCTCGCGTGTCCCGAGAATCTGGAAACCGTACGGATGAGTTCCCCACAGCTGCGTGTTGTGCAGCTCGAATACGAGATCGTCCGGCGTGTCGTCGACGGTGCTGATCTCCTCGAGCACCACTTTCTTCTCGAGCGCGAGATCGGACGCGCGCAGAACCGGTCGAAATACCAGGTCCGCCAGTACGTCTGCGGCCTGCGGCAGGTGCTCGTCCAGAACCTTCGCCTGGTAGGCCGTGTGCTCTCGCGCGGTGTACGCATCGAGTGACCCGCCCAGAGTTTCCAGCGCGAGCGCCAGATCCTTTGCACTGCGCGTCGGCGTGCCCTTGAACACCATGTGCTCGAGCATGTGCGAGACGCCCATCTTGTCCGCACTTTCGTGGAGCGAGGCAGCGCGGATCCACGCCCCCAATGCGACCGACCGTACTCCCGGCATCGACTCCGAAAGTACGGTCAGTCCGTTCGGTAGAACGGTGCGGCGCAGAGCGGACTCCGCGCTGAGCGTCACGACGGTCACTCGCGCGAGCGGCCTCCGCCACCACGCGACGCGCCGCTGCGTGGACGACGCGGGCGGTCGCCGCGGTCCGGTCTCTCGGACCTACCGCTTTCCCCGCCGCCATCAGCCTGCTCGCCTTCCGCGCCGACTGCCGCAAGTGCCGACGGTTCCCCGCTTCCCTCCTCGCGCCTCCCGCTTCCCGCCTCTCCCTCTGGCTTGGGAACGAGTGCCTTCATCGACAGGCGAAGACGTCCACGCTCATCGCGCTCGAGAAGTTTGACCTTCACGCGGTCGCCCTTCTTCACCACGTCTTCGGTCTTCTCGGTGCGGCCGTGCTTGAGCTCGGAGATGTGGACGAGTCCCTCGGTGCCGGGCATGATCTCGACGAACGCGCCGAACGCAGTCGTGCTCTTCACGTTGCCCTCGTACGTCTCGCCGATTATCGGCTCCGCGGTGAGCGCCTGAATCATCTGGCGCGCCCTCTCCATCGCTTCGCCACCGACGGCAGCGATCGTCACCAGTCCGGTGTCGTCGACCGTGATCTCGGCGCCAGTCTCTTCCTGGATGCCGCGAATCGTCTTGCCCTTCGGTCCGATCAGGTCCCCGATCTTCTCGGGGCTGATGTTGACGGTCACGATGCGCGGGGCGTATTGCGACAGATCCGACCTCGGCTCGCTCAGCGACTTCTTCATCTCGCCGAGGATGTGGAGACGGCCTTCACGGGCCTGCGCGAGCGCTTCCTTCACGATCTTGAGGTCGAGACCTTCGACCTTGATGTCCATCTGGATCGACGTGATCCCGGTCTCGGTACCCGCGACCTTGAAGTCCATGTCGCCAAGGTGATCCTCGGTGCCGAGAATGTCGGTGAGGATCGCGTACTTCTCGCCTTCCTTGATGAGACCCATCGCGACACCGGCAACGGCGGCGCGGAGTGGAACACCAGCGTCGAACAGCGCGAGTGAGCCGCCACAAACCGACGCCATCGACGACGATCCGTTCGACTCGAGGATGTCGGAGACGATGCGAATGGTGTACGGGAAATCCTCGAACGCCGGCAGCACGCTCTGCAGCGCGCGCTCGGCCAGGTTGCCGTGTCCGATCTCGCGGCGGCTCGTGCCGCGCATCGGTCTCACTTCACCAGTCGAGAACGGCGGGAAGTTGTAGTGCAGCATGAACGACTTGGTCGACTCGCCTGCCTCGTCGATGCTGTCGAGGCGCTGGACGTCGTTGGCGGTGCCGAGGGTGACCGCGACAAGTGCCTGTGTCTGTCCACGGGTGAACAGCGCGGAGCCGTGAGCGCGCGGAAGCACCTGCGTGTCGATCGTTATGGCGCGCACATCCTTCGTGCCGCGACCATCGACGCGCTTGTTGGTGTCGAGCACCTGGGAGCGCAGCGCGTGATACTCCACGTCGCCGACGAGGTTCGAGAGATCCTTGGAATTGTCGGGGAACTCGGTGACGAGCAGAGCTACCGCTTCCTTCTTCACCAGTTCCACGGCCTCGATGCGCTTGTGCTTGTCGGCCTGGTTGATCGCTTCGGCAATGCGGCCTTTCGCCAGCTCGTCGACGCGAGCCTTGAGCGCCGGGGGAGTCTCCGGCTTCTTCCACACCATCTTATCGGCGCGGCCTTGCTTGAGGAGCTCTTCCTGAATTCCGATGAGCTCCTGGACGCCACGGTGTCCGACCGTCAACGCTTCGAGAGCGTCGGCTTCGGAGACTTCGAGCGCGCCACCCTCAACCATCATGATAGAGTCCTTTGAAGCGGCGAGGACGATGTCCATGTCGCTATAAGGAAGCTGCTGGAATGTTGGATTGAGAATCCACTTGTCCTGAACCCGTCCGACGCGGACGCCGGCGATCGGCCCCATGAAGGGGATCTTCGACGCGTTGAGCGCGAACGAAGCGGCGACGAGCGCCATCACGTCGGCGTCGTTCTCCTGGTCGGCAGAAACGACGTAGATGAAGACCTGGACCTCGTTCTTGAATCCTTCAGGAAAGAGCGGACGGATCGATCGGTCGATGATTCGAGCCTTGAGGATTTCGGGATCAGAAGGACGGCCTTCCCGCTTGATAAAGCCGCCGGGAATCTTTCCCGCGGCGTAGGCCTTGTCCTTGTACTCCACGAGGAGGGGGAAAAACGGGAGTGGACTCTCGTTGTCACTGACTGTTACTGCGGCGATGACCATCGTCTCGCCGAACTGGACTACTGCGGACCCTGCCGCCTGCTTCGCCATGCGGCCTGTCTCGATGACGAGGCGTCTACCGGCGAATGTTCTTTCGATGCGTTGCATATGTTTTTTGGTTGCTTTTGCTTCTGAGTAGCACAAACCGCGCGGACGCCATTGTGCGCCGCGCGGTCAGATCAAAGAGCCAGCTTAGTATCGCAGTCCAAGGTCGGCGATGATCTTTCGGTAACCATCGACATCGGTGCGCCTGAGGTAATCCAGAAGGCGGCGGCGACGTCCGACCATTTTCAGCAGCCCGCGACGACTGTGGTGATCCTTCGCGTGGGCGCGGAAATGATCGTTGAGGTAGTTGATTCTTGCCGTGAGAAGGGCGACCTGAACTTCGGTCGATCCGCTGTCGTCTTTATGCGTGCGGTACTTCTCTAGAGTAGGTGTTTTCTCGAATGCCATTTGGATTTGTTCTTGCGGCCGGGATCTCCCGGAGCGCGACGCTGGTTCTTAAATCGCTGTAGCCCCGTAACTTAACCCGGCCCCGCATTGGAGACAAGGCTCCCTCTCATCTCGGCGCGTAGGATCGCGGCGTTA
>DASXYR010000430.1:0-8594 GCA_036502385.1 Gemmatimonadaceae bacterium | reverse complement strand
TTCGGCCTGCCGTACGACCGCATCGAGGTCGTCGTTCACCCGCAGAGCGTGGTGCATTCGTTCGTCGAGTTCATCGATGGCAGCGTGGTGGCCCAGATGAGCATTCCGACGATGGAGCTTCCGGTGCTTTACGCACTTACGCATCCCGAACGGGTAGAAGACGATGGCGTACCGCCGTTCGATCCTGTTAGACTTTCTCCCATGACTTTCGAGCACGTGAATCACGAGCGCTTTCCCGCCCTCCGTCTCGGGATCGCCGCCGGTGAAGCCGGTGGCGCGGCGCCCGCCATATTCAACGCGGCGAATGAATGCGCGGTGGCGGCTTTTCTCGCCGGCAAGATCGCGTTCACGGACATCCCGCGCGCGATTTCCTCGGCGCTCGACGCGTTGGCTGGACTGCCTTCGGGCACACGTGATCAGCTCCTTGCCGCCGATGCAACCGCGCGCCGTCACGTTCAGGAGACGCTCAAGTGCTGAGCTGGCTGGCTCCGATCATTGTGTTCGGCCTCGTGGTTTTTGTCCACGAGCTCGGGCACTTCATCGCCGCGAAGCTTACGGGGGTCTACGCGCCGCGTTTTTCCATAGGATTCGGTCCATCGCTCCTGAAGCGGCGCTTCGGTGAAACGGAATACGTGCTGGCTGCTCTGCCGCTTGGCGGCTACGTACGCATGGCGTCGCGCGAGGATGAAGCGACGGCATTTCTCGAGGGTGGCAGCGAGAACTCCGCTGTAACGCCCGGCACGGCCAAAGATGGGTACGATCCGGAAGCCATGATTCCATTTGGCCCAAAGGCGATTCCGGAATCGCGCTGGTTCGAGTCGAAGCCTCTTCCTGCGCGCCTTTTCATCATGCTTGCGGGCGTCACGATGAACGCGCTGCTCGCGTATGTGATCTACGTCGGGCTTCTCTGGCACTCCGGGATTCCGACTCCGGTCCCGGTTGCGGCGGTCGTGAGTCCGGGGAAGCCCGCCGAGCAGGCGGGCATTCAGGTTGGTGACAGCATCGTCTCCGTGAACGGAACGCCGCTCAAGAAGTGGGAGGTGTTACTCGATCGCATCGGCGCTTCGGCGGGCGTGCCTCTCACCCTCGAAATCAAGCGTCACGGCCAGCCGGTGACGGTGCGCGTGACACCGGCCGCCGAGACAGTCGCTGATCCGAGCACCGGCGAGAAGAAACAGCTTGGGCGGATCGGGATGATCGCCGACGTGGCGTTTGAGCCGGTCGCTCCCGGAAAGGCGTTCACCGAAGCGTGGCGGATCACGATCGACAACGGCGGGAAGATTTTCTCGACGCTGCGCGTGCTGCTGTCGAGTGGCGCAGGCGTATCCGAGCTCGGAGGACCGATAGCAATAGCCCAGGTTTCGGTTCAGGCAGCGCGGGGTGGAATCGAGAATCTGCTCGCCCTGATTGCCCTTATCAGCATCAACGTCGCGGTCTTCAATCTCCTTCCGGTTCCAATTCTCGATGGCGGGCAAATCGTCCTGAATGTCGCGGAGACCGTTCGGGGCAGGGCGTTCAGTCTGCGGACACGCGAGCGGATACTGAAGGGCGGGCTTGTGATCATCGGCCTTCTGTTCGTGACCGTGATGTTCAACGACATAAGCCGCAACATGCAGAATATATCGAAGCTCGTGGGACGCATTTTCGGATAGTCAAACGGAGTGTGAGCGCAATGGACGATCCGGAAACCATGGAAAAGAAGCGCGACCTCGCCGACTGGTGGCGTCCCAGGACACCGTTACCTTCGCGGCCCGAGCTCCCGGCGAGAGAAGAGCTGCCTGCGAGGGGGTCACGGCACTCCGACGCGAGGGGAGTCGTCTCGATCTTCGGCGATAACCGAAAAGTGGGGCGGTGGCTGGTTCCCGAACGCTTCCGCGTATTCTCAGTTTTTGGGAGCGCAAAAGTCGATTTGCGTGAAGCCGTACTCCAGCACGAAATCACCGTCATCGAGGCGCTGGCGATTTGTGCTGACATCCAGATAATCGTCCCTCCCGGGGTGATCGTCGAGTGCGACGGCGACGCTCTCCTCGGCGCGTTCACTGTAAGCGAGAACAAAAAGAGTAAGCGCGCGATTCAACCGCCGCTGGGTGGACCCGTCGTGCGGGTAGAAGGAAGCGCATATCTCGCGAGCGTCACCGTGAAAATCCGCCCGCCGAAATGAGCGGGCGAATTGTAGGACGCGACCAAGGCGGCTAAATTTGAAAGCTATGGCTTTCCCCGGCCTGGCTGAGCGTGTGGCCGATGTGCGGGCCAGGATTTCCGCGGCGGTCTCGCGCGGAGGCCACGGACAACAGGTCACGATCGTCGCCGTAACCAAAACGCACGAAGCCGAGGCCGCGCGGGCCGCGTATGAGGTTGGTCTTCACGACGTCGGCGAGAACAAAGTCCAGGAAGCTCTGAAGAAGATGGGTCAGGTCGACGTGCCCGTGCGCTGGCATCTGATCGGTCACCTTCAGCGGAACAAGGTGAAGGCGCTGGAACAATTCGTACTCCTGCATTCGTTGGACAGCGCTCGATTGGCGGACGCGGTTTCCGCGTTCGGTATCACGAGAGGACGCGCGGTCGATGCGCTGCTCGAGCTAAATCTTTCGGGCGAGGCGTCGAAGGGCGGCTTCACTCCGCTGGAGCTTCTGCCCGAAGCCGACAGGCTAGTCTCGCTGGCAGGGATTCGGATTCGCGGAGTGATGACAATGGCTAGCTTTACTGCAACTAAGAGTGAGCTGCACCGCACTTTTTCGGCGGCGCGCGATGCGAGGCAGGCGTTGGCCGATGCCGGGCATCCCGCCGAAGAGCTGTCGATGGGAATGTCCAACGATTACGAGATTGCCGTAGAAGAAGGTGCGACACTGGTGCGTCTCGGTACCACCCTCTTCGGAGCGAGGGATAAATGATAGACGAAGCGTTTCATCTTACACCTCTCGACGTGCGTCGCTACGACTTTGGTCGGGCGATTCGCGGGTACAATCCCGCGCGCGTGGATCAGTTCAGGGACCAGGTCGCCGAGGAGATGGAGCGGCTCACGCGAATCAATCAGGATCTCGATTCAAAGGCGCGCAGCTTTCACGAGCAGCTCCGCGCATTTCGCGAGCGCGACAAGGCGCTGAACGATGCCCTCGTCTCGGCGCAGCAGCTTCGCGGTGAGGTAAGAGAGCAGGCGGAGCGGGAAGCCCAGCTGATCCTTCGCGAGGCACAGGCGGAAGGCGAACGGATTATCGAGGGCGCCAAGGCCGACGTCCGTCGCATGGAGGAGGTTTTGGACAACCTCGATCGCTCCCGCCGAACCTATCTGGCGCAGATGCGAACCCTCATCGCGCGTCAGCTCTCTGAAGTCGAAGCTTCGGACTCGCACGTGGTCGCCAACACGCTGAAGGGCGCTGGCTCGAATTCCTCGGGGCAGTCACAGGAATGACCGCCGTCCGCCCCGTGAAGATCGCGGGCGGAGACGAGAAGGGCAGGCGCTTTCGCCTGCTTCCGACCGATCGCTCGCCCGACGAACTCGAAAAGGAGATTCTCGCCCTGTGGAGGGAAGAGAAGCTCTTCGAGCAGACGCTCGCCCGGGCGGAGGGTAAGCCTGAGTTCGTTTTCTTCGAAGGCCCTCCGACCGCCAACGGACGTCCGGGAATTCACCACGTTTTTTCCCGCACCGTCAAAGACCTGTTCTGCCGGCACCGCGCAATGCGCGGATTTCACGTCGCGCGGAAAGCGGGGTGGGATACGCACGGCCTTCCCGTCGAGATCGAAGTCGAAAAGCGGATCGAGACCGAGTTTGGCGTGCGCACGGCGAAGCAGCAGATCGAGACGATCGGCGTCGAGCGCTTCAACGAGATGTGCCGCGAAAGCGTCTGGCGCTATCGCGCCGACTGGGAGGAGATGAGCGAGCGCATCGGCTACTGGCTCGACTACTCCGATCCGTACGTCACGTACTCCAACAATTACATCGAGAGCGTGTGGTGGGCGCTGGCGACCATGTTCCGTCGCGGGCGCCTCTATCGCGGTCACAAGGTGCTCCCGTATTGCGCGCGCTGCGGGACAACGCTGTCCAGCCACGAAGTTGCGCAGGGTTACAAGGATGTAAAGGATCCGAGCGCCTATGTCGCCCTCGATCTGGTCGAGGATAACGCGGCGACAAAAGGCCGTCGCCGGATTCTCGTCTGGACGACAACTCCGTGGACTCTCGTATCCAACGTCGCGCTCGCCGTGAGCCCGGCACTCGAATACGTGGAGCTTCGCAAAAAGAAATCTGAAGCCGAGGAGACGATCATCCTCGCTCTTGCCCGCGTCGCTGCGGTTCTGGGCGATGACTTCGCGGCCCGTTGGGATACGGTGAATACCTTCCCGGGCTCAGAGCTCGTTGGGAAACGCTACAGCCGTCCACTCGACTGGGTGGAGTACAAGGAAGGCAAGCACGAGATAATCGTCGGCGAAGATTTCGTGTCGTCGGAGGAGGGCACCGGAGTGGTCCACATGGCGCCCGCGTTCGGTGCCGACGACTACGCCGCTGGCCAGCGCAACGGCCTGGCGTTCCTCCAGCCCGTCAATCTGCGCGGAGAGTTTCCGGCGGAGATGCCGCTCGTGGGCGGGAAATTCGTGAAGGAGGCGGACCAGACCATTCTCGACGAGCTCAAGCGTCGAGGCGTGCTCTGGAAATCGTCGCTACACGAGCACTCGTACCCGCACTGCTGGCGCTGCGACACTCCTCTCCTGTACTACGCGCGGAGCTCGTGGTTCATTCGCACCACCGAGTTCAAGGACGCGATGCTCGTCAGAAACGCGCGCGTCGACTGGCATCCGCCGGAGATCGGCTCGGGCAGGTTCGGCGAGTGGCTGACGAACAACATCGATTGGGCCGTCTCGCGCGACCGCTACTGGGGCACGCCGCTGCCGATCTGGGTGTGCGACCGCGACGACACTCACGCCGAAGCCATCGCCGGGTATGAAGAGCTCTCAAAGCGCTCGGGCGAAGCGCTGAGCGAGAATTTCGACCCGCACAAGCCCTTCATCGATCGCTACTCGTGGAAGTGTGAGTGTGGTGGCACGATGACGCGAACGCCCGAAGTTGTTGACGCATGGTTCGACTCGGGCTCGATGCCCTTCGCGCAGTGGCATTTTCCATTCGAGAACCGCGAGACGTTCGAGCGCTACTATCCGGCAGACTTCATCGCGGAAGGCGTCGATCAGACGCGTGGATGGTTCTATTCGCTGTTGGCGATAGCGAGCGGGCTCGGCGACGCATTGCCCAACAATCAGCTCGGCCACGAGACGCATTCGTCACGTGTGGGGGACACGGCGCCCTTTCGTTCGGTGGTGGTGAATGACCTCGTGCAGGATGCGCAGGGACAGAAGATGTCCAAGCGCCTCGGCAACATCGTCGATCCATCCACCGTGATTCCGAGACACGGCGCCGATGCGGTGCGCCTGTTCCTGACGACATCCAGCCAGATCTGGATGCCGCGCCGCTTCGATGAGGCAGGAATCCGCGATACCGCGGGCCGGTTCATGCTCACCTTCAAGAACGTGTACACCGGAATTTTCGCGGAGTACGCGAACTTCGGATGGGCACCGTCGGACAAGGACCCGTCGCCTGGAGATCGACCTCTGCTCGATCGGTGGATTTTATCGCGGCTCGCCACTGTCGAGCGGGAGGCGGACGAACAGCTCGGCCGCTTCGAGGCGACCAACGCCGCGAAGACAGTCATGACCTTTTTCGACGAAGACGTGTCGAAGTGGTTCGTGCGCCAGAGCCGCCACCGTTTCTACGACGTGGAGGAAAGTGACAATCGCGCCGCCTTCGCGACGCTTCACGAGATTCTCGCCGTCACGTGCAGGCTTCTGGCGCCCTTTGCGCCGTTCGTGACGGACTGGGTGCATCGTGAGCTCACCGAAACGTCGGTCCATCTCGCTCCCTACACGCGTCCCCATGAAGGAGCCGTCGATGTAGACCTGGAGCGTGCGATGTCCCACATAAGGACCCTCGCCACGCTGGGTCGAGCGTCGAGGGAGGAGGCCGGGGTAAAGGTACGCCAGCCTCTGGGCCGACTGGTGTGCGTCGTCCCGCTGCCGGGCGTCGGGGGGCGAAGCGGCGCGTCCCGCGCTGAGGCCATGCTGGAAGAGTTGAGCCCGCTTTTGGCGGCTGAACTGAATATCAAGAAAATCGAGTTCATCTCAAGCGCTGACGATCTAGTAACTTTAGAGGCTAGACCGAATTTCCGCTCGCTGGGTAAGAAGTTCGGTAAGAAGACGCCCCTTGCCAGCGAAGCTGTTCAAGCGCTGAGCGGAGAGGCGCTGCGTGAATTCGAAGCGGGAAAGCCGCTGTACGTTTCGGTCGAGAACGAGTCTCGCGAGCTGAGCGCGGAAGATCTGACGATCGTCCGCCGCGCGTCTGGCGAGCTGGTGGTAAAGGAAGAGAGCGGGTATTTTGCCGCCCTCGATCCGGTGGTGAGTCGGGAACTCCGGCTCGAGGGATTTGCCCGCGAGGTGGTGAGCCGGATTCAGAAGCTGAGGAAGGAATTGGGTTTCGCGGTAAGCGATCGCATCACGCTGTTCGTGGGAGCGGGCGCTGAAATTCAGGAAGCCGTGAGGGCGTTTCAGAGATGGATTGCCGACGAGGTGCTGGCGGTCCGCGTCAACATCGAAGACAAAATCGACGACACACACGCGACACATACGTTCGACCTTGATGGGCAGAGCGTCCAAGTCGCCTTGGAAAGGGTAGGATAGAAATGGCAACAGCAGCAGGCAGCAAAAAACCAAAGGCGATGCCGAAGAAAAACCTTCAGCACTTCGAGAAGCGACTTCTCGAGGAGCGGAAGCGCGTTCTGAAGGAGCTCGGTCACTACGACGAGACTTTCGGCTCGACCCCACAGGGCGCGGATGGTGATTTGAGTGCGTACTCGTTTCACATGGCCGATCAGGGGACCGACGCCATGGAGCGCGAGAAGGCGTTCCTGTTCGCGAGCCAGGAAGGACGCTTCCTCTGGCACATCGACGAAGCTCTGCGCCGTCTTTACCGGAACCCGGAACAGTTCGGTAAATGCCACAACTGCGGGAAGGACATCACGTTCGAGCGACTCGACGCACTCCCGCACGCCAGGTATTGCATCGAATGCAAGCAACGCGAAGAAGATGGAAAGCGGCAAGCCTAACCCGCCCCTCTTCTGGGGGACACTCGTAACCGTCGTCGCGCTCGATCTGGTGACGAAGCTGATCGCCGCCGCGACGCTCTCGCCCCAGCACATTCCGCACGAGATCCTTGGCAACCACGTTCGGCTGACTCTCGTATACAATCCGGGCGCGGCCTTCGGCCTCAACCTCGGGATATACTCGAGGTGGATCTTCATGGCGCTCACGGCGGGCGCGCTCGTAATCCTGATCCGGCTGTATCAGGCGACGCGGCAGGGTGATTTGCTGCGCACCTTTGCGCTCGCACTCGTCTGCGGCGGGGCGGTTGGAAATCTTCTCGACCGGATACGCTCGGCGACGGGCGTCGTGGACTTCATCGATGTCGGAATGGGAGATTTTCGCTGGCCGACCTTCAACGTCGCCGATACGGCGGTGAGCATAGGCGCGTTTCTGCTCGCGTGGGTGCTGTGGGGCGAGGAGCGATCGCCCTCGGGCTCAGTCGCAGCAGCTTCCGTGTCGGACACGCCAACTGAGATCTAGTCTCTGAGCGACATCAGAGAGTTTCCAGTCGAGGCGGACAGCGATGTCCGCCTCGACCTCTTTATTGCCCAGCGCGCGGAGCTTTCACGCACTCAGGCGGCGACGCTGATCGCCCAGGGCCATGTGCTCGTGGACGGGCGGCGGGAGAAGGCGAGCTACCGGACGGAACGGGGGCAGGTCGTGAGAGTCGAGATTCCCGTCGTCGAGAAGCGTGCGATTGCCGGTGAGGACATCCCGGTGCGCATCGTTTATGAGGATGAGGCGCTCCTGGTCGTGGACAAACCGGCGGGTATGGTCGTCCACCCAGCGCCGGGGAACTGGACGGGGACGCTGGTCAATGCCCTCCTTGGGCGCGGCGGAGCCTTGTCGAGCGAAGGGGAGCCCGAGAGGGCGGGAATGGTGCACCGCCTGGACAAGGAGACATCGGGCCTGCTGGTGGTGGCGAAGACAGACCGGGCGCACCGGCTGCTGAGCGCGGCCATAGCGGCTCGGCGCGTGGTTCGCCGCTATGCGGTGATGACGTGGGGCCACGTTACGAGCGACGCTTTCACGATCGACAAGCCGATAGCCCGTGATCCCCGAGACCGGAAGCGCATGGCAATCGTCAATAAGGGTCGGCCGGCCAAGACCGACCTCATACGCCTTGCCCGGTTCGACGCGGGGGACCTTCTTCGTGCGCATCTCCATTCAGGACGGACTCATCAAATCCGCGTTCATCTCGCGTCTATCGGCCATCCTGTCATGGGCGACGACGTGTATGGCGGAGGCGGAGGACGTCGTGTGGCCGGACTTCCTCCCAAGCGGCATTTCCTCCACGCGGCCTGGCTCGCGTTCAACCACCCCGTGACCGGAAAGCCGCTCGATTTTCGGTCTCCACTGCCGGAGGACCTGGCTCGCGCGCTGGCAGTCATCTCGGGCGAGCACGCCTTGCCCGA
>DASXYR010000429.1:0-6520 GCA_036502385.1 Gemmatimonadaceae bacterium | reverse complement strand
CTTCCCACGCTTTCGGAGTTTCCTAATGGGCTTATGGACCAAGAAGAGCATCGCCGTTCTGCAGGCTGAGGCGGCGGGCGAATCCACGGAGCACACGCTCCGGCGCGCGCTGGGCGCGCTGAACCTCACGACCCTGGGCGTTGGTGCCATTATCGGCGCCGGTATTTTCGTGCTGACGGGAACCGCCGCCGCGCAATACGCTGGACCGGCAATCGTTCTGTCTTTTATTGTATCCGGATTGGGATGCCTTTTCGCGGGACTTTGCTACTCAGAGTTCGCGAGCATGATCCCGATCGCCGGCAGCGCATATACGTACGGCTATGCGACGCTGGGTGAATTCGTCGCCTGGATCATCGGCTGGGATCTGATCCTCGAGTACCTGTTCGGCGCGTCTACAGTGGCGGTGGGTTGGTCCGGATACTTTTCCGCGTTCATGGACCAGATCGGTTTCCACATGCCTACCGCGTTCACGAGCTCACCGTACTACTACGCGGACGCGAATGAATTTGACCCGATAACGAAGGTTCTCCTTCACCCCGCCGGATTCTCTCACACCGGCGCTGTGCTGAATCTCCCGGCGATGATCCTGATCGGGCTCATGACGACGCTTCTGGTCATCGGCATCAAGGAATCGGCGCGCTTCAACAACTTCATCGTCATCCTGAAGGTCACGATCGTCCTGCTGGTGATCGGCTTTGGATTCATGTACGTGAACACCGCGAACTGGCACCCCTTCATTCCGCCCAATACCGGCGAGTACGGCCACTACGGCTGGAGCGGCATCGTGCGCGGCGCGGCGGTCGTCTTCTTCGCGTACATAGGGTTCGACGCGGTGTCTACCGCGGCTCAGGAGGCGAAGAATCCGCAGCGAGATATGCCCATAGGAATGCTTGGCTCGCTCGCGATTTGTACAGTGCTCTACATCCTCATGTCGCTTGTGATGACTGGCCTCGCGCACTACACCGACCTGAACGTTCCGCACCCGGTGTTCGTCGCGATCGACAAAGCCGGTCCCGCGCTGGCATGGCTCGCCTCCATCATCAACATTGGAGCGATCGCCGGGCTCGCCTCGGTGGTGCTCGTGATGCTCATGGGCCAGCCACGCATTTTCTACTCGATGGCCCGGGACGGATTGCTTCCGCCGGTTTTCGGGAAAGTTCATCCCCGCTTCAAGACCCCGTATGTCACTACGATTCTCACCGGAACCGTAGCCGGCATCGTCGCTGGTCTCTTTCCGATCGGTCTCCTGGGAGAGCTCGTCTCGATTGGAACGCTGCTAGCGTTCGTGATCGTCTGTGCCGGCATCATCGTGCTGCGCTACAAGTCGCCGAACCTCGCGCGACCGTTCCGCACGCCGATGGTCCCACTCGTTCCCATCCTCGGCATTCTCATCTGCGGCTACATGATGTCGAGTCTGCCGAGGGCGACTTGGGAGCGGCTCATCGTCTGGATGATACTCGGGCTCGTGATCTACTTCGTCTACAGCAGATCGCACTCGAAGCTGGCCCGCGCGGAAGGCAGTGCTTGACCTTCTAAGCGTCCCTCAGCAACGACGGGAATCGATAGAGCGTCTCGCGCAGGAGCTTAGCGCGGGACGCTCTGTCGCAATATCAACACACATAAATGCCGACGGTGACGGCTGCGGCTCGGAGACGGCCCTCTCGCGCCTCCTCGGCCAGATGGGGATCCGGTCGCGTATAGTAAACCCCACGCCGTGGCCGGAGATGTACAAGTTCCTCCTCGGCGAGGACGTGAAGGACGCCAGCGATCTCGGCTCCAAGGCGCTGAAGGAAGCCGACGTTCTGATCGTCCTCGACATCTCCGACGTAAAGCGATTGGGCTCGCTCGCCGAATCGGTGCGTCGGCTCAAGATCCCGAAGCTCGTCATCGACCATCATCTTCCCAGCGACGAGCCGCCGAGCTCGTTGATGCTCACCGATGTGACTGCGTGCGCGACCGGTGAGCTGATCTACGATTTTGCGACGGTTCTCGGGCTCAAGATCACGCCCGACGTGGCTCGCGCGCTCTACGTCGCGCTTCTCACTGATACCGGTGGCTTTCGCTTCAGCAACACCACCGCGCGCTGCCTCAGCGTGGCCGGCCAGCTCATCGCCTCGGGTGTCGAGCCCGAGGAGATGTACGGACGCCTTTACGCGTCGATGCCGGTGGGGCGTCTTCACCTCCTGCGCGACGCGCTGGCGACGCTCGAGGTCGATCCCGAATATGGAATATCCTGGATCTCCGTCGCAGCCGGCGCGGCCGAGGAGTACGGGCTCAAGTCGGAAGATCTCGAGGGAATAGCCGAACATCCGCGTTCGATCGGCGGCACCCGGCTGGCGGTTTTCTTCAGGGATCTCGGACACGACAAGGTGAAGGTATCGTTCCGCAGCTCGGGCAACGTCGACGTGAACAAGTTCGCTAAGCAGTTCGGGGGCGGGGGTCACGCGAAGGCCGCGGGCGCCCTCATCGAAGGGACGCTCGACTACGTGCGCCACTCCGTGGTCCAGGCGGCAAGGGAGTTCCTCCGCGCCGAGGACAAAGCAGGGGTGGCATAAGGCACGCAGCCTTCTAACTTGCGATCATGAGCGTTCTTCGCCGCAATCGATCCCGTCCGCAGGCCGACGTCGAGCAGCAGATCCGGCACGAGCTGGATGCCATTCTTGCCATCCTCCGGATCGAGGCGTGCGCTTTGGACCTTCAGGGGTTCGATCCGGCCACCGGTACCGCAACGCTTTTGGTCACCGGCGCGTGCCCCGATTGCGAGGCGTCGGCGGTGACATTCATTCAGGGAATCGAGACGCAGCTCAAGCTTCGCGTCGCTGAGCTGCAGACCGTGCTGCTGACCCCAGAAAGAGCACCGTGACGGCGAATCTCCAGGAGCGCGTGACGGATGCCCTCTCCCGCATCCGCAACAACCGCGTCGGCGCCAACGTCATCGATGCGGAGATGGTCAGCGACATCGCGACGACGACCGAGGGCCGCGTGAGGCTGACCCTGTTCCTCTCCCCCGACGACGACGCGACCGTCGTGCGCGAGGTGCGCCAGACGCTCCAACAGGTTCCGGGTGTCACTGACGTCCGTGTCGACGTAAAGGACGCCTCCCAAGCCGGAAACCCTGTGAGTAAGGCTCACGTACCACCGGCGGCGACGCAGGCCGTCCCCAGAGCGGGAACCTCGCGCGCACTTCCCGTGATGGGACAGGAGCCGCAGTCCCAGCGCGCCGCTGTTCCCGCGCCTACTCCCATCGCCTATCCCAACCTCGGCAAGATCATCGCGATCTCGAGCGGGAAGGGAGGGGTGGGGAAATCAACCGTCGCCACCAATCTCGCCGTCGCGTTGGCGCAGCGTGGCGCGCGAGTGGGACTGATGGACGCCGACATCTACGGCCCGAACATCCCGCGGATGATGGGCGTCAACGCGCCGCCGCCGGTCGAAAACGAAAAGATCATCCCGCTCCAGGCGCACGGCGTCAAAATCATGAGCCTCGGATTCATGATCGAGCGCGACCAACCCGCGATCTGGCGGGGCCCGATCATCATGAAGATCATCACGCAGTTTCTGCGCGACGTGCAGTGGGGAGAGCTGGACTATTTCCTGGTGGACATGCCCCCGGGGACCGGTGACGCGCAGCTCTCGCTCGTCCAGGCGACGATGGTGCACGGCGCGATCATCGTCACCACACCGCAGGAAGTCGCGTCGGGGGACGCGTTGCGCGGCGCCAAGATGTTTCAGCGCGTTGCGGTGCCCGTGCTCGGCGTCATCGAGTACATGAGCTACTTCGTGTGTCCCCACTGCAGTGAACAGCACCGCATTTTTGGCGCGGGTGGCGGCAAGCGGCTCGCTGACGAGCTCGAGGTGCCGTTGCTTGGGGAAGTGCCCTTCTTTCCCGCCGTTCTTTCAGGCGGGGATAGGGGTGAGCCGATTGTGGTTGGGGCGCCGGACTCTCTTGCGGCGAAGGCGATTATCGACCTTGCCGCAAAGCTCGGTGGGCTGCTGGTCTAGACGGCCACCGCGTTCTTCTTCGGGCGACTGCGCCACCACGAAAGAATCACGGCGCCGAACCCTGTCGCAACCGCGACGAGCGTCACCGAGAAAGCCAGCATTCGCAGAATCGCGCCGAGCACCGGGAACCATGTGAACGCGGCGGCGACAATCCAGAGCGCGCTGAACGCGAGGATACCAGTGAACAGGAACTGAAGCTCCTGGCCCGCCGGCGTCTCGGTTTCTGTCTTGCGCGAGATCGCAATTCCCGCCACCTGGGCCACCGCGAGGAATCCGAGGAGCCCGATTCCCGAGAGCGCGATCATGAACGCCGTCACTCCGATAGGAATGAAAAAGATTCCAATGATGGTGATTGCCATCGCGATCACGAGCGCGACGAGCGCCGGAATCGATGCGAGTCCGCCGATCACTCCGGTGAACAGCGAACGGCCGGTCTCGTTGGTCACGACCTCAACCGCGCGATGCAGGTAGTCGCGCATGAAGAAGAGAACGAACGTGCCGACAAGGAGCAGCACGACGAGCCAGATGAACGCCGAGACGAGGGAGCCGAGTGTTGTGCGCGGGCGGCCGCCGAAGCTGACGGTGGAGCGGTTGTGCGTCGGACCTACGTCCTTGATGACGCCGAGTATCGCGCCCCCTTCGTTGCGGACGTGACCCATGAGAGCGACGGCGCCGCCACGAACGCGTCCACCTTCGTGCACGATCACATCGCCGAGAATGGCGGTCGCCGCTCCGTCAACGTTTCCGTAGACGTCGAGATTGCCGCGCACCACCATTACCGAGCCCGACGTGCTGGTGCCGGCGGGTACGACCATATCGCCCGAAGTCACCTGCGCGTAACGCCGGATTCCTCTGGCACCGACAGTCGAGACATCCTGCGCGCCAGCGTCCTGCGCGGCCAGGGCCGCCATCAACAGAGAAGCGCCGACCAGGATGATTTTCATGTTATGCTGCCTTGGCTTTGGCAATATGGGCCGCGGTGCGGATGGCGGCATAACCACCGAATAGTCCGACAGCGAGGGTCAGATAGAGGAGGACGGCTTCGACCGCACCGGCCTGCAGGTACGCGATGGTGGCCGGTCCGAGGACGACCGCGCCGACCTGTGAGCCAACGGCGGCCATTGCGAAACCGTACTGCGTGGCAGCCGCGCTCAGGATGGCCGTGAGGACGTCGATCTCAAAGAACATGAAGGCGGCGGCGGCGACGAGGCCTATTCCTGCGACGGCACGCCCCGTACCCCTTACCAGACCGACCTTGCGGCGCTGAAGGGGAGCAACCGCCGGCCGTCCGCCCTGTTGCAGCTCCAGATGCCTGGAGGCAATCACCGGAGACACATCACGAGCGGGCTGCAGGCGGTCAATCCTCGAAATCACACGATCGGCAAAATCCCCCGAAGGCGACAAATACGGCAGTCGCTGCAACTCGGCCGCAATTGGGACGAACTCTTCGGGGAAGTCGTGCTCTATCATGGATTCCTCACGTTGATGACTTACGGTGTGGGTTCAGGGGAAGTTTCAGCCTTTTTTGATGAATTTTGCTTGCAAAAACAGGCTCTCATCGGACCCCCTCCAGGTACTCTCTCAGCTCCTGTCGGGCGCGGTGGATGTACGTCTTTACCGTCCCCAGCGGGAGCTTCACGATCTCGGCGATCTCGTCGTACGAATAGTCCTCGACGTGGCGCAGGATAATGCAAGCCCGGTACTCGGGGCGAAGCTTGGCGATGGCGGCTTCGATCTGTCCCCCGAGCTCGCGCGATTCGAGCTCCTCGAGCGGAGATTCTCCCCCGCTCGTGATGGTGACCGCGGTCGCGCGCGCACGCTCGGCCGTCACGGCATCGGGGGATCCCTCTATGCTGATGGTATCCACCTGGCGGCGGCGGAGGTGATCGATCGTGATGTTGTTGGCGATCTTGAACAGCCAGCTGGAGAATTTGAACTCGGGCCGGTAGCGATCGATGTTATTGAGGACCTTGATGAAGGTCTCCTGCGCGAGATCTTCCGCCGTCTCGTTGTCGCGTACCATGCGATAGATGAGCGAGAAAACGGGGCGCTCATAGCGCTTGATCAGCTCGCGATAGGCGTCTTCGCGCCCTTCCTGGGCGAAGACGACCACCTGCTGGTCGGATACGTCGGTGTAGGACTTGGGCGTCATGTGTGTGGGCGCGGGTAAGATAGCTTGCCCCGCGCAGCGTTGCCCGACAACTTTCGCTGGATGCTGGCCACCGACATAGACAGCGCGACCGCCAGTGCCGCCGCTGCCGGTGGCGCCGAAAAGCGCGCGTACGTCAAGAAGATCTTTTCGGAGATCGCTCCGCGCTACGACCTCCTCAATCACGTCCTCAGTCTGAACATCGACCGGCGATGGCGTCGCAAGGCGATCGCTAGCCTCAACATCGACCGAAATCCAACCGGCGCCTACCTCGACCTTTGCGCGGGCACTTTGGATGTCTCAGCCGCCATTTCGACCACGCAAGGATTTCGGGGTTTGGTTATAGGCGCCGATTTCGCGGAGCCGATG
>DASXYR010000428.1:0-2541 GCA_036502385.1 Gemmatimonadaceae bacterium | reverse complement strand
GTTGGGGCAGCATGGCTACTCGACGATCACCGCAGGGACACTCGACGATGCGCTGGGAATGCTGGAGGCCTCGTCGCCGGCCGCTGTAATTCTCGACTTGAGGCTCAACGGCATCTCCGCGCCCGAGTCGATTCTCGCGATCAAGCACGTCAGTCCTTCGGTCGCTCTCATCCTCTGCAGCGGATACCCGGCCGCACTTCAGCAGACGACCTCGTCCGTGTCTCCGCGACTGATTCACGCGAGCCTTCACAAGCCGTTCGCGCCCGCCGCGCTCCTCAACATTCTCAATGAAGTCTTCGCTTAATAAGGCGCTCAGCGTTCTCGTCGTTGACGACGACGCGCAGATGCTCCGGACGATTACGGACATCCTGCGCCTGCGTGGCTACACTTCGACGGTCGCCGGCACGGGCAGGGAAGCGCTCGACGTTACGCGCGGGATGAAAGACGCACCCGCCGTTGCCCTCGTCGATCTCCAGCTCCCCGACATGGACGGCATCGAATTGATCGGCCGGTTGCGTGAGATCGCGGCGCTGACCGAAGTCGTGATCCTGACGGGCAACGCGTCCGTCGACAGCGCGGTGCGCGCGCTGCGCGAAGACAGCAACGACTACCTGCTCAAGCCGGTCCAGCCGGACCACCTCGTCGGTACAATCGAACGCGCCGGCGAACGGTGGCAGCGACGCCGCGCCGAGGTAGGAATGCGCGAGAGCGAAGAGCGTCTTCATCTCATTTTCGACCATGTGAGTGACGCACTGTTCATCGCGAACGACTCGGGTCGTATCCTCGACGCGAACCCCGCTGCCTGCGCGCTCACCTCACAATCGCTGTCGAAGCTCAAGACGCTCACGATGTCACAGGTCATTCCCGAGAGCACGCGGATGGTCGCCGGACAGTCGCTGGGGGGCGCCGGACAGGAAGGCGATTCTTCGCGTTTCGAATCGCGCCAGGGTGGAACCGATGGACGAGTGCTCGACGTCCGTTCGGCGACGTTCGCTCCGGGAGTGCTCGTCTACACGGTCCGGGATCTGACACGTCAGAGGGAACTCGAGAATCAGCTACTCCAGGCGCAAAAAATGGAGGCGGTCGGTCAGCTGGCTGGCGGAGTGGCGCACGACTTCAACAACCTGCTCACCGTGATCATGAGCTATAGCTCGCTGCTGCTCTCTGACGAGGAAACCGGTGAGTCGGTGAAGGGCGACATTCAGGAGATTAGCAACGCGGCCGAAAGGGCGGCATCTCTCACGCGGCAACTTCTCGCCTTCAGCAGGAAACAGGTTCTGCAGATGCGGGCGGTCAACATCAACGAGATCGTCGCCAACGTCGAGAAGATGCTGCACCGGCTCATCGGCGAGGATATTTCGCTCACGACCCGCCTCGATCCTCATCTTGCGCTGATCCGCGCGGATCCCAGCCAGCTCGAGCAAGTACTTCTCAATCTCGCGGTCAACGCGCGCGACGCGATGCCGGGCGGGGGAAATCTGATAATTACGACCGACAACGCCGAGCTTTCCGACGAGCAACTTGACCGCCATTTGGGGGCGTCGGCCGGCAACTATGCGATGCTTGCCGTAACCGATACGGGTGGCGGCATGACCAGGGAAGTGCAACGCCGCCTGTTCGAGCCGTTTTACACGACGAAGGAAGCGGGGAAAGGAACCGGGCTTGGCCTTGCAACGGTGCATGGAATCGTGAAGCAGTCAGGCGGGGACATTTATGTCTATTCCGAGGTGGGACACGGGACAACCTTCAAGGTTTATTTTCCACGTCTGCGTGAGGCGCCGGAAGCGGCTGTCTGCCCTGTGGAGAACGCGGCCAAACAACCGCGCGGATCCGAGACACTGTTGATCGCTGAAGATGACGATGTCCTGCGTGCCCTTGGGGCACGCGTGCTGGGCTCCCTCGGCTACAAGGTGCTCGTTGCCAGAACTGGCGCCGAGGCGCTCAAAATTGTGGCAGAGTACGATGGTGCGATCGACCTTATTGCAACCGATGTCGTCATGCCCGGCATGAACGGAAGTCACCTTGTCGAGAAGGTCCTCGAAGCACGGTCCGGTATACGGGTTCTTTTCATGTCCGGATACACTGACGACGAGGTTATGCGAAGAGGCGTGATCGACGGCAAAACCGCGTTCCTGCAGAAACCCTTCACACCGGACTTGCTCGCACATAAGGTTCGCGAGGTGCTGGACGGCTCCTGAACGACTCTTGCCTTTCTTGCGGCGCGTTGCTCCCTTTAAGCACACATTCTCCGAGACCCCTAAATGGACGACAAGAAGATTGCGGCGCTAGCGCGAAAGAACGCGGCCAAGGCGGCAAAGTCGAGCGGCAAGAAAGGGTTTGGAAAGAAGTACGACAAGAATCTCGCCGATCTCCCGACCGACGAGGCAACGCTAAAGGAGCGGCAGGAGCACGAGCGATTCTTCAAGGAAATGCGGAAGCGGGAGTTCTAAGGTGTTTGCGCGATCTGCAATCGTGGTGGCCGTGGTCTTGTTGGGTGGTGACCTCGCTGCCCAGTCCCAGCCGGTCCCAACCGGTCAGCTG
>DASXYR010000427.1:0-7915 GCA_036502385.1 Gemmatimonadaceae bacterium | reverse complement strand
CAACCTGGGAGCCGATATTCGATCACCAGGGATCCGCTTCGATCGGAGACATCGCCGTAGCGCCCAGCAATCCGCAGATCATCTGGGTCGGCACCGGAGAAGCAAATAACCAGCGTAGCTCGTCGTGGGGCGATGGCGTCTACAAATCCGAGAACGGCGGAAAAACGTGGACGAACATGGGCCTGAAGAAATCGGAGCACATCGGACGGGTGATCGTCAATCCGGCGAATCCTGAGATTGTCTTCGTCGCCGCGGCTGGTCCGCTATGGGGAGCGGGCGGGGACCGTGGATTGTTCAGAACCACCGACGGCGGACGCACCTGGAAGAACGTCAAGAACATCGACACCCACACCGGATTCACTGACGTCATCTTCGATCCGTCGAATCCGGACGTCATCTACGCGGCGTCGTTCCAGCGTGAGCGGCGGCCTTACAGCTATGTTGGGGGCGGGCCCGGCAGCGGACTCTGGAAGAGCATCGACGGCGGCGACAGCTGGACGAGACTCACGGAGGGATTGCCGAAAGTCGACGTAGGAAGGATCGGACTCGATGTCAGCAGGTCGAATCCCAACATCGTCTATGCGACGATCGAGACGAAGGTCACCGGCAACGGCGCGTCATCCGGAAATACCGAGGGGAGCGTCTACCGCTCGGACGACTACGGCGCCAGCTGGCAGAAGATGGGCACCGGCTTCTCGTATCCGTGGTACATGGGGCAGGTGCGCGTCGACCCAACCGATCCCGATCGCGTGTATTTCATGGGCGTGCCGCTCCAGGTATCTACCGATGGTGGACGCACATTCCGCAGTACCGCGACCGAAGCGCACTCGGACCACCACGCGATGTGGATCGATCCGACCGATCCCAACCACCTTATCATCGGTTGCGACGGCGGCGTGTACATCAGTCACGATCGCGGACGCACGGTCGACTTCGTTCCGAATCTGCCGGTCTCGCAGTACTACGCGATCGCGACTGACATGCGTCAGCCATTCTACTACGTCTACGGCGGACTCCAGGACAACAGCAGCTGGGGAGGGCCGAGCCAGACGCGCAATCGACAGGGGATCACGAACGCCGACTGGATCCGTACCACCGGAGGCGACGGCTTCTACGCCCAGATTGACCCGGTAGATCCGAACACTGTCTACGGCGAGTCGCAGGGCGGCGACATCGTGCGCTTCGATGTTCGGACTGGTGAGCAGAAAACCATCAAGCCCCTCCCTGATTTTGGCGGCAAGCCGTACCGGTGGAACTGGAGCTCGCCGATGCTCATCTCGCCCTACGATCACAACACGATCTACTTCGGCGCGAACTATCTGTTCAAAAGCGTCAACCGCGGCGACGCGTGGACGAGACTTGGGCCCGACCTCACGCGCCAGCTCAATCGCGACAGCCTGCCGGTGATGGGTAAGATCTGGCCCCGCGACGCGATCGCCCGTCACCAGGGCACAGCCGAGTACGGGAACATCAGCACGATCGACGAATCACCGCTTCGACAAGGCCTTCTGTACGTCGGCACCGACGACGGTGTGATTTCGATGTCCCGCGATGGCGGCGCGAGCTGGACGAGATACGTGAAATTTCCCGGCGTGCCTGACCAGGCCTATGTCAGCCGAGTCGTGGCGTCACGTTTCCGCGAAGGCCTCGTGTACGCGACGATGGACAACCATCGCAACAACGACTTCAAGCCCTACGTCCTGAAGAGCGAGGACTACGGAGCGCACTGGACTGCGATCACCGGCAATCTGCCGGCGAATGGATCGGTGCAGGTGATACGCGAAGGCTACAACGAGACCAATCTCCTTTTTGTCGGCACCGAGTTCGGGGCTTTCTTTTCGGCGCTGCAGGGCATGCAGTGGACGCAGCTCAAGTACAACCTCCCGACCGTCGCCGTGCACGACATTGTCATTCATCCACGCGAGCATGATCTGGTGATCGGGACGCACGGGCGTGGCATTTACATCATCGACGACATCACGCCGCTCGAGAAGCTCGGCGAAGCAAATCGTGCCGGCACCTATCTCTTTCCGGTGAAGGCGGCGACGGAATACAATCCAAACAGTTCCGTTCCCGGCGGAGTGAGAGGAGCCGGCGCTACCGGAGATCGCGAGTACTCCGCGCCCAATCCGGCCTTCGGCGCGATCATCACGTATTTCATCCGTGATTCGCTGGCGAAGAGCGGCGATGTGGCGCTGGGCATCTACGATGCGAACGGAAACCGGGTCCGCGAGCTGACGGCGAACAAAAACCGCGGCATGCATCGCGTGACCTGGGATCTGCGCAACGCGCCTCCCTACACCGTGCGCCGGCCCGCAAATCAGGCCGGTCAGTCGCAATTCAGGCGGGAGGATCCGTCGGGCCCATTCGTGCTTCCTGGGCGGTATACCGCGCGCCTGATGGTAAAGGGTGGAGCAGCGGGCCCATTTCAGAGCGAGGTGCCAATCGAAGTGAGATCCGATCCGCTCGTACCGCTGAGTGTCGCAGACTATCGCGTGCTCTACGACATGCGGGTCAGCACCGGACGTCTGCAGGCGACCGTCCAGGCCGCGGTAAGGACGGCCGAGCAGCTGAAAGATCAGATGACGGATGTGAAGGCGGCGCTCAAGAGCAATCCGGCCCCGGACAGCGTATCCAAACAGTCGGAAGCCGTCGACAAGGAGATCACCGACATCCTAAAGAAGCTGCGCGGCGATCCTGAGGCCGATGCGTCGGCCGATGACAAGAAGACCGAGGAGCCGTCGATCCAGGAGCGCGTGAACAACGTGGCCGAACAGATCGGAGATGTGACATCGCAGCCGACTGATCTACAAAGATCGACGCTGGCGCTGGCCACCTCGGACCTTCAGCGCGAAGTCGGACGGATCAACGCCTTGTTGCAGCGGGGGATTCCCGCCCTCAACGCCAGTCTCGACGCGGCCAGGATCCCTTGGACGATCGGCCGGCCGGTCGAGCTGATGAAATAACTATTGGGCGAAAAGCGTTCAGTTTTTCCTGGTCCCGGGCTCGATCTCTGCTCCGCCACTTCCCGCTGACCCGAACTTGGGTGTGGTAAACCAGCGATTGGTGGTGTGAGCCGGATTGGGCGGCTCGCCGGACTCAAGCTCATCAGGTCTAAGGATTCTTTTCTTGGTCGCGCGATCGATTTCTGCTCGATCGCCTGCCGGCCAGTCGCCGACTCTGGGAATGCCCAGTCTTGGATGGGTTTGTGGGTTTGACATCGGTGCCTCCTGTGACTGTATCATGCATAATTACAGGCATAGGCTATGCCTGTTTACGAAGGTCTTCTGTACGAGCAACCCAGGTTTCCGCCGCAAAAAAGTGAGAGAATCCGTGGCCGACAGAGAGAGCGACGACAGTCACAAATTGAGCGGCAAAAATCGCGAGGAAAATGAGACCCATCGCGGCTGGAAATCGAAGTGGGTCGAGAGCACGTCGCCGCGCGCCGACGATCCGGTCGACGAAGAGGAGTTGAAGGGGCACAACATCCTCGACAACGCTCCCGATGGCGCCGACGGGACGAACTAGAACCAAGCGGTAGGTGTTTGCTCCGACGGCGACACCCCAATACTATCTGGGGTGACTCTACTCTATTCATACCTGCAGAAATACCGCGCGCTGATCCTGCTCGCGCTGGTGCTGGCAGCGACGAACCAGGTCTTCTCTCTCCTGGATCCGCTCATCTTCCGCCACGTCATCGACGATTACGCGACGCGATTCCGGGAATACCAGACCGCCCAATTCATAAAGGGCGCCGGAAAGCTCCTGCTGCTCGCGATGAGCGTCGCGTTCATCTCGCGTGTCGCCAAGAACTTTCAGGACTACTTCGTGAACGTCATCGTCCAGCGCGTGGGCGCGGAGATGTACTCCGACGGAATCCGCCACTCGCTGGAGCTTCCATACTCCGTATTCGAGGACCAGCGGAGCGGCGAGACCCTCGGCAAGCTGCAGAAGGTGCGGTCCGACGTCGAGAAATTCATCTCGCTTTCGATCAACCTGATCTTCACCACGCTCGTCGGCGTGCTGTTCGTGATCATCTACGCCTGGAACGTCTACTGGCTGCTCGTCCCCGCCTTTCTCTCGACGGTCCCCGTGCTCGGCGCTCTCAGCTGGGCACTGAGCGGACGCATCAAGTCGATGCAGAAGATCATCGTTTCTGAGACGACGGCCCTCGCGGGCTCTACTACCGAGTCGCTCCGCAACATCGAGCTGGTGAAGAGCCTTGGCCTCGCCGATCAGGAGGTGGTGCGGCTCAATACGACGACGCAGAAGATCCTGAATCTCGAGCTGAAAAAGGTGAAGTACATCCGGAGCCTGAGCTTCATCCAGGGCACCACGGTCAACCTTCTTCGCACAAGCATTCTCTTCATGATGCTGTACCTGATCTTCACCCAGAAGATCACGGTTGGGCAGTTTTTCTCGCTCCTGTTCTATTCGTTTTTCATCTTCGGCCCAATGCAGGAGCTCGGCAACATCATCAACGTGTTCCGTGAGACGGAAGTCTCGCTGATAAACTTCCGCGCCATCCTCGAGACGCCCAAGGATCCGAAGCCGGCCTCGCCGGTGCCGCTGGCCGACATCGAGAATCTGGAATTCGAGGACGTCGGGTTCATGCACCAGACCGCGACGACGCCGGCCCTCACCGACATTTCGTTCAGCGTAAAGCGCGGCGAGACGATCGCGTTCGTCGGGCCGTCGGGCGCCGGGAAAACGACACTGGTGAAACTGCTGGTGGGACTCTATCCGCCGAAAACGGGCCGCATTCTGTACAACGGACTGCCAAGCGACTCGGTCGATCTCGATCGCCTGCGGGAGAGGATCGGATTGGTGACGCAGGATGCGCAGCTCTTCTCGGGGACGATCAGGGAGAACCTCAAGTTCGTGAACCCCCACGCCACGGACGCCGAGTGCTTCGACGTGCTGAACAAGGCAGCGGCGCACACGCTTCTCGCCCGCGCCGACAAGGGGCTCGACACGGTGATTGGCGAAGGCGGCGTGAAGGTGTCGGGTGGAGAGAAGCAACGCCTGTCGATTGCGCGCGCACTGCTCCGCCAACCCCATCTGCTGGTATTCGACGAGGCGACATCTTCGCTGGACTCGCTGACCGAAGAGGAGATCAGCCGCACGATGCGCGATGTGGCGCATTCGCGTGAGGTGATCACCATTCTGATCGCGCACCGCCTGTCGACGATCATGCATGCGGACCGCATTTACGTCCTCGAGCGTGGAAAGATCGTCGAGGCCGGCCAGCACGAAGACCTGCTCGAGAGAACGGGACTCTACTATGCAATGTGGCGCCAGCAAGTCGGCGAGCGCCGGACGATTCCACAACTTCCGGGCGCAAAGCCACCGCGGCTCGCCCCAGCCTGACACGCCGACGGGGCGCGATCGAAGAACCCTACAACCAACCGAGCCATGCCCGACGACACTGGAAAGCTGAGACAGGGGAACTTCATGCAAGCGCTGGAGGCGATTCGGGGAGAAGCGGAGCGGCTCATGGCGCGCGAGGACACTTCCCCGGAAGTGAAAGCCGGCCTCAAGAGGATTGTCGGCTTTACCCGCTCGAAATTCGATCTGGGCGGCGATATCGAGTAGGGTTCCAACCTTCTCGAGTGGAGTGGCATCTTAGCCTCGTCAGATGAAGACGAGCGCGGTGGTATCCGATACGATTGAGTCCCCGTCCACAATTGCCGAAGACAAAGCCGCCGCGCTCGAGTACATCGGGCGGGCGCAGTCCGGCGACGTCGACGCGTTCGAGCAATTGTACCGGGAGCATTCGCCGCGCATCTACGCGCTCTGCCTCAGGCTGAAAGCCGGGGACAAGTCCGATGCGACAGAGCTTCTTCAGGACGTCTTCGTAAAGGCGTGGCGGCGGCTCGATACGTTTCGCGGCGATTGTGCATTCGCATCGTGGCTGCATCGGCTCGCCGTCAATACGATGCTCGAATCGGCGAGAACCGATGGGCGGCGCACAGCGCGTGTGTTGCCGATGGAAGACACTTCGCGCCTCGCCGGCGCTGCGCGATCGAGTGGGATCGAATTGAAGATGGACATGGAGAACGCGATCGCGTCGCTGCCCAAGGGCGCGAGGCTGGCGTTCGTGCTGCACGATGTGGAAGGCTATCAACACCAGGAGATCGCCGAGCAGCTGGGCGTGACGGTGGGGACGATAAAGGCGCAGCTGCACCGGGCGCGCCGACTATTGAGAGAGAGACTGGAGTCTTGAGATGACACACGAAGTCATAAAACATCTATTGGACGACTACGTCACGGGCGATCTAACCGAAGACGCCCGCGGGCCGGTCGCTGAACACATCGCGGCGTGCGATCTGTGCAGGAGCGAGATCGAGAGCCTGCAAGCAATCGTCGCCGGCGCGAGACAGCTTCCGCGATCGATCGAGCCACCGGCCGAAGCCTGGATAGGGATTCGCTCAGCGATCGCGCGCGACGAGAACGCTGTGCGCGCACCCGGCCCGGCTGCAAGGTTCGGCGAGCGTCGTCGTCTATATCTTGCGGCGGCAGCGGTCGTTCTCGCTGCCGTACTTTCCTCGGCCGGGACGGCGTGGTACCTGAGCGTGCGCAGTCCAGCCGGCAATCTCCCGGCAGCAATGGCAGTCAATACCTCTTCGGAAACGCCGTCAACATTGGCCGCGTTCACAATAGAAGAGAACAACTACCTCCGCACCGCGAGCAGGCTTCAGGACCTTCTGGATCAGCAGGAAGGATCGCTCGCGCCGGAGACGGTCGCTCAACTGAGAGCGAGTCTGCACGCAATCGACGATGCGATCATCGAGGCGCGAAACGCGCTCGCGCGGGATCCCGCCAACAAGCTGCTCGTGGAGATGCTCTCTTCCAGCTACCGCCAGAAGGTGGATTTGCTGCGCCGGTCGACGGAGCTGACGCGTGGGACTTAGAGCTATGATGGTACGCACCGTTCTGCCGATGCGGCTGGTAGGTGCGGCCGCCGCGCTCATCTGCTGTGCGTCGTCGCTTGGGGCACAGAACAAGATCGAGCGAAAGATGCCGCTCGGGATGGAAGGCGCGCTCCGAATCGTCAACATGGTCGGAAGCGTCGTCGTGCACGGATGGAACAAGGACACGGTGCTCGTCAGGGGCACGCTCGGTCCTGCCGACAGATTCTTCGCAGGCGGTGGATACACCGGCGCCAAGATGTTCGTCGAGTCGGAGAACGACCGCGATCCCAAGCCGGCGAAGCTCGAGGTCTGGGTGCCGGCGCGCGTCAGGCTCTGGATCAAGACCGCAACCGCCAACATCGATGTCAACGACGTGGCTGGTGGGCTCGATCTCTACGTTGTGAGCGGAACGATCACCGTCAACGGCAACCCGCACGAGCTCAATGCGGAAGCAATCGATGGTGACATCCATGTTGCCGGTTCACCCTCCTGGCTCAGAGCCAAGACCGCGACGGGCTCGATCACGTTTCAGGGCGCGAGCTCCGACGTTGGGCTGTCCACCGTCAGCGGTCCCATCAAGGTCGACGGTGGAATATTCGAGCGCGCCAAGCTCGAGACCGTAACCGGAGACATCATCTTCGGTGGAAAGCTCGATCGAAGCGGCACGTTCGATTTCGATACCCACAGCGGAAGCGTGGACATCACGATTCCTGATCGGTCGCCGGTCAGCGTCTCCGTCGTCACGATCGCCGGAACGATCACCAACAATCTCTCGAAGAAAGCTCCGATTCCCGGCCGCTTCGGCCGCGGGGCCGAGCTGACGATGGATTTGAGCGATGGTGGCGCGAAGATGTCCATTCGCACGTTCAAGGGTCCGGTCACTCTCCGGCGAGCGCAGTAGAGAACCTCCAACCCTGGAGACTCGAGCGGCATCGTAGTGGCGCTCGAAAAACTTCTTCAGGAGATCCACATGAAACGCACTCTGCTCCGCTCCTTCGCTC
>DASXYR010000426.1:0-8504 GCA_036502385.1 Gemmatimonadaceae bacterium | reverse complement strand
ATCCAGCCCTCGGTTGATCCGTCCAGCCATCCGGACTGTCGAGTGGCCGGCCATCTCTGTCGCGCGCCAGCCTTACGCGCCCCGAGTCTCCGCGAAGGATCGTATCGAGCTCCAGCTCGAGGCCGTCCATTGGATTGCCCCGACCATCCAGGCTTCCGACGATTTGTTTTATCCCACCCGAATGCGAGTACACGCGCTGAAGCACGGGAGTCAGGTGTATTCCATTGAGCTGGGAGATCGATGCCAGATCGGCCTGAGTGTACAGTCCCGGCAGATCGATCCATCGGCGCCTGCGATCGATAGCGGCTCGCACGAGTCCGACGTCGAGCTGCGCGTGTCGCAGTGCCTTGAGTACGAGCGCTGTATCGCGCACCTCCGGGAGTGCGACAGCGACACGTGTGAGCTCGCGACTCTCGACCAGCGTGTTCCCACTGGCGTCGAGAATCTCCCCGCGCGGCGCGGCCGCCGCCGACGCAAAGAAGTGCTGACGCTTTCCGCGAGCGGCCCACTGTTTTCCTTCGACGACCTGGACCTCCGCGGCGCGCGCCACGAGCGCAAGCGCGAACAGGACGAAGAATCCGTGAAGGATCGCAAAACGATTAGGGGCTTTCATGGCGCCCCGCTCGTGGAAGGATCACAACCTGCTTGTCGGTCGGGATATGCATCCCGAGCCTGCTCTCGGCGGCGACGCCGAGGCTTTGCCTCGACGACGCGTCGCGGATTTCTCCCTCGAGGCGCGCGCGCTCGCCCTCGAGCTCGGTTCGCCTGACGTCGAGCTTCGCGAGCGTTTCAGCTTGTCCAATGCCGATCGTTCTCCGCCACACGATCGCCAGCGCGACCAGTACGAACGCGGCCAGGACGAGGGCGACAAGGGTCCGGCCCCTGAGCCCTACGCCGCGCTTCGCCATGCGCGTAACCTGGCGCTGCGAGAGCGCGGGTTCGAGTTTCGTTCCGAGTCGGTCGCGATGACGGCGCGCTTCGTCAGGACTTCTCCGAGCGCGCGTCCGCGACAGGTGCACTGCGGTTGCCTTGGCGGGCAGATGCACGACCGGCTCCATTCGCGGATGGTGTGCTTCGCGAGGCGATCTTCGCCCGAGTGGTACGCGATCACGGCGAGCACCCCGCCCGGCTTGAGTCGATCACGCAAAAGCGGCAGCGCCTTTTCGAGCCCTCCCAGCTCATCGTTGACAGCGATGCGGACGGCCTGGAACAGACGCGCAAAATCCCCCGGACCCATGCGCGCCCCGAACGCGCCGCGGATCGCATCGACGAGATCGTCGCTTACGTGCATCGGCTTACGGTCGCGGCGACGCACGATTTCCCGAGCGAGGCGGTTGGCCTTTGGCTCGTCTCCGTAGTCGCGAAAAATGTGGGATAGTTCGGTCTCATCCAGCGAGTTCAACAATTCGGCGGCGGTCGTAGTAGAGCGACGGTCCATCCTCATGTCGAGTAACGCGCCAGGGCGGAAAGAGAAACCCCGGTGGTCCGCATCTATCTGGTGGGAGGACACCCCAAGATCGGCCAGAATTCCGTCAAAACTGCGTCCCGCGAGCTCGGGAATCCGGTCCAGCTCGGCGAAATTGCCCCGCACAGCGAGAAAGCGGCCGGACGTCTCATACGACGCCAGCCGCTTTCTCGCTTCATCTATTGCCGCCTCGTCGCGGTCGACTGCTATGACGCTGGATCCTCCGGCGAGGAGGGCTTCACTGTGCCCTCCCCCACCCAGCGTGCAGTCCAACACTTCACGTGCGCCAGCGAACAGCGCGCCGACTTCTTCGACAAGGACCGGCGCGTGGTAGGAGCTATCCCACCGGCCGGCCGTTGCATCGGTCATTTACAAAAGCGCTTTATCTCATTGTCGACAGCGGGCGTGAACTGGGGGATCGCCGTCATGAGCTGTGCCGCCTCGTTCGGGTATTTCTGTCCAGCGGCCGGTAAATTCATCGACGCCAGGTTGAACGCGTCCCTCGCGGTGCGAGCCAGATCACAGCTTTTCTTTTCGCTGGCATCGGTCGTCGCGCTCTGTCCCAGCAAGAAGGCGTTGGCGCCGAGCAGAAACTTGGCATCCACGGATGTCTGGAGCTGATCGGAAAGCTGGGAGAACCTGATCGCCCTCTGATAGTCGGCGCGATCCTTCGATACCTGGGCAATCTTATACGCGTCGCTGCCCTGCTTGAGCGCCAGCTGGGAAAGCGTTTCCCCCGCGACACCATTGTTCTTGGCCGTCTGCAGCGTGTTGAAGAGGTCGTCGTACTGGTTCAAGGAATCCTGAACCGTAGCGAGGAGGAAATAGCCGGGAGCGTTTTTCGGATTCGCTGCCACAGCCTTCTTTGCTGCATCCAGCGCCATCTGTAGCTGGCCCGACTGGTAGATCGCCTGGGCGTTGAACAACTGAAGGTTGGGATCACCGGGGAACTTCGCGAAACCTCGCGCCGTCGCTTCCGATGCCTGTTGTTTCTGTCCCATGGCCGAATACGCGCCGGCGAGACGAGCGTAGTAGTCCGCGGTCGCTGCCGCAGTGTCGACGCGGACCAACTCGGTGCCCGCGGGGATCGCGTCCTTGAAGTCCTTGGCGTTCAGGTAGACGACCCAAGCGAGCTTGAGCAGCTCGGGATCGCCCGGATTGCTCTGGACCAGGTCACGCACGATCGGCACAGCATCATTCGCGCGTCCCATCCTGCCATATTCGCCCACGACGTCCTGAATCTGCTTGATATTGGTGGGATCGGCCGCTGCGAGTGCGCCGAGCGCCTCGAGAAGCTTGGTGGTGTCGCTCTTGAGGCGGGTAGGATCGGTACCCGGCGGAGGCGAGTCGATTCGCGTGCGATACGTGGTGATGAGCCGTCTGAGCGCGATTGCATTCCTGGGATCGCTCGCGCGGATTCGCTCGGAGACGGCAACGACGGAGTCGTCCATCTTAAGACCGGCATACGCGTCAACCAGACATGCCCCAGCAATATTGGCGTTCGGGTAGCCGGCCATCGCTGATCGGGCAGCCGCCACACCCTCCTGGTACTTGCCTTGTGCGACCGCATTGTGGCAGGCCTCTTCGCCCGCAAGCTGGCGGCGCGCATCCTTGATCGACTTCGCGACCTGGCTCGCAGCATCATCCAGCTTCGCCGCCTGAGCGCTCGGCAGCACCTGGCCCCGATTCATATCCCGGGAGATGATCAGCCTCGAATCGATCTTGAAGCCGGTTGGCGTTTTCGTGACGACGCCATCCAGATACTGTGGGGCGCGTACGAGCGTAGCTAGTGCTTTGGCATCCCCAGGGGCGAGCGCTTCGCTCGGACTGTAGCCTGAAGACGTCAAACTGTTGACAATATCCGCCTTCGGGACGACCACCAATTCCCGAACGTTGGTCTGCTTCTGGAGCTGATTGCGTATGGCTTCCGCGGCCTGGCCACCCAACTCCTTATCGGAGCTTTGCAGGGTGGGCACCATGACTCGCTCGCCGGTCTTCTGCTGGGCCTCCGCTAAAGAACCAACGGCGGTCAGCAACGCCGCAACGGCGAGACCAAGCGCTGAATGACTAAGACGTACCTTCAATGGTATAACCTCCAGGACGGTAAACATTCTTACACCAACCCCCAGTCTGTGGGTCCTTCAAGCATTAAGTGGGCGAGGAGGGACTCGAACCCCCGACATCCTGCGTGTAAGGCAGGCGCTCTAACCAACTGAGCTACTCGCCCGGTGCAGAAACCGAGCCCCTCAGGTCACCGAAGAATCGCCAGTGGGACGAGCACGCAGTAGCCGATCACGAGCAGGATCGGGGCGAGCGTTTCTCCCCCTCGGGCAAGGTCGGCGAACCCCGCGATGAGGACGAGAGCAGCAACTGTCCAGTACAGCCAGGAGCGTCTGCCCCTGGTATC
The DNA here is from genome assembly GCA_036502385.1 of Gemmatimonadaceae bacterium. GTDB lineage: Bacteria > Gemmatimonadota > Gemmatimonadetes > Gemmatimonadales > Gemmatimonadaceae > UBA4720. Next base: position 4,632 of record DASXYR010000426.1, on the reverse strand, counting down.
GCGGCTAGCTCGCGGACCGCTTGCAAGATCGATTTTGGCCATAAGCGACGTAGTGTAGGGCGCGAGGAAATGCGTGTCAACCCAAATCGCACACCTATAAGATGCGCTCCCGGTCAGGATCGCGCTTTCTTGCTCCCCGAATATTGCATCTCGACCCAGTCGCGGTAGCTGCCGTCCATGACCGCGCGCCACCAGGGTTCGTTGGCAATATACCATTTGACCGTCTTGAGAAGCCCACTCTCGAATGATTGCGCCGGACCATACCCGGTCTCCAGCGTCGCCTTCATCGCGTCGATCGCGTAACGCCGGTCGTGCCCCGGTCGATCCTTGACGAACGAGATCAGCTCCGCCGCATCACCGCCAGTTGCCGCCGGACACTTCGGAAACTTCTCGCGGAGCTTCTCGTCCTCGGCGAAGATCTTGTTGATGTGCGCGCAAATCCCCTTCACGACTTCGATGTTCTTGCGCTCGGAATTGCCGCCGAGGTTGTAGGTCTCTCCCAGCCGGCCCTTCTCGAGCACGCGCTCGATGCCGCGGCAGTGGTCTCTGACGTAGAGCCAGTCGCGAATCTGCAGCCCGTCGCCGTACACGGGTAGCGGCTTTCCATCCAGGGCATTCACGATCGTCAGCGGAATGAGCTTCTCGGGAAAGTGATACGGCCCGTAATTGTTCGAGCAGTTCGTCGTCGTGACGGGCAGCCCGTACGTGTGATGATAGGCGCGAACGAGATGGTCGGATGCGGCCTTGCTCGCGGCGTACGGCGAATTCGGCGCGTAGGAGTTGTCTTCAGTGAAAGCAGCCGCGGTGGGGCTCAGCGATCCGTACACCTCGTCGGTCGAGATATGGTGGAAGCGCCGCGCTCCTCCGGACCAATCCTCGGACCAGACGTCGCGTGCCGCCTTCAACAGCTCGTGGGTCCCGAGCACATTGGTGTCTATGAACGGATCGGGGCCGCGAATCGATCTGTCGACGTGCGTTTCCGCGGCGAAGTGGATGATCGTATCGATTCCTTCGCTCTTCAGAATCTCGCGCACGGCATCGCCGTCGCGGATATCCCCCTTCACAAAGGTGAACTTCTCGTTGTCCGCCAGAGATTCCAGACTCGACAGGTTGCCGGCATACGTAAGCGCATCCAGTCCGACGATCGTGTCTCCGGCGTGACCCTCTGCCCAGAAATGCACGAAGTTGCTGCCGATGAATCCGGCCGCTCCGGTGACGAGCATTCTACGCATGGGCAAATCTGCCTTCGTTCATCTTTCCCCTAAAAAGTTCGGGTGAGCAATCGACAGCGTAGGATATCCGGGACGCCTTCATCCGCCAATGCCCCGCCGTCTGGAACGACAAATATTTCTTAGCACGCGCGCCAGATCGTGGACGCCCACAACTCGATCGGCCCCGCCCAGCTCCAGAGCCGCCAGCGGCATCCCGTAGACAATCGAGCTCTCCTGATCCTGGACCACGGCCGTTCCACCTGCGGCGCGAACGCGTCGCAGACCTTCCGCGCCATCCCGGCCCATTCCCGTGAGGACGACTCCGATCACGGCGTGGCCAAAGGATTCCGCGGCGGAAGCGAAGAGTGGATCCGCAGCCGGCCTCACTCCCCAAACGGTGGGCGATGTGTCGAGATGCACCGCGGCATCGCCCGGGCCACCCGTTACGGTCATGTGAAATCCGCCTGGGGCGAGATAGACGTGATTCTCGAGAACGGTCTCCCCGTCAATCGCCTCGGCCACCGGAAGGTGGCTCATGAGATCGAGCCTGTGCGCCAGCGTCCGCGTGAACTCACGTGGCATGTGCTGCACCACCATCACGGCGACTCCAAGATTGTCCGGCAAATGGGGAATGATCTCTGCGAGCGCGCGCGGGCCGCCGGTCGACGCGGCGACCACCATCACCCTCGCGGCTGCCCCGGCAGTCTTCTTCGGAACCGTCTCGGCGCCGACGCGAATGCCGGAATGCGGAGGCGTCTTCACGCCTGCCATGTTCACCGATCGCGCAGCGCCCAACGCCGTCAACAGCTCTTGGTGTACCGTGAGAAGATCGATGCTGATCGGCCCCGACGGCTTCCTGACGAATTCGACGGCGCCGCGCTCGAGCGCGCGCAGCGTCATCTCGTTTCCGCGCTCCGATCCCGCTGCGCTCAGCATCACGACGGGCCGGGCCATCTCTCGCATGATCGTCTCCAGCACCTGCAGCCCGTCCAACCGCGGCATCTCGATGTCGAGCGTGACGATGTCCGGATCGAGCGATCGAACCGCATCGATCGCCTCGACGCCGTCGGCGGCGGTGCCAACAACGCGATATTCCTGCGTCGACTCGACCATCTCCGAGATCAGGGTCCGCATGAACGCGCTGTCGTCCACGACCAGCACGGTCGATGGTCTCTCGCTGGTCGCCCGCACCGGCGTCAGAGCTTCCGAAAGATGCGCTCTCGCGCATTCACCGGTGAAAAAAGAGTTCTCGACTCGCCGAGCAGCGTTTCGACCTTTCCCAGCACGAGAAATCCACCGGGAGCGAGCGTGCGGTGAAAGTGCGCGAGGAGCGCGTCCTGCGCCGCGCGCTCGAAGTAAATGATCACGTTCCGGCAAACGATGAGATGGGCGTTGCTGACGGGCGCCTTGAAATGCAGCAGGTCGCTCACCTCGAACCTCACGAGTCGCCGAGCATCGGGTACCACGGAGTTGAGTCCCTCTACCCGCGAGAAGTAGTCGCGGTGCAGGTCCGCTGGTGTATCCCCCAGTGTGGAATCCTTGTAGACCGCGGCTTCCGCCTCGGCGAGGCAATCGCTGTCGATGTCGGTCCCGACTATCGAGATACCGTCGAGACGCTTCACATCGCGCCTCGCCGCAGCGTAGCGGTGCATGAGGATCGCGAGAGAGTACGGCTCTTCGCCCGACGAGCACCCCGCGCTCCAGATGCGAAGCTCGCGCTCCGATCGTTCCATGAGATCAGGAATCACCTTCTGGTCGATGGCGGAATATGTCTCCCAATTGCGAAAGAACTTGGTGACATTGACGGTGAGCGACCTCATAAGGCGCGCGTACTCACGCTCGTCCGCATCGAGCACCCGCGAATACTCCGCGCACGTCAGGATATTCCGCGCGCGAAGGCGCACCGCTATCCGCCGTCGCAGGCATTTGTCCTTGTAGCTGGAACACTGGAAGCCGCGTTCACGCGTGATCTTGGCCATCAGAGCGTGGAACTCGGCGTCATCGGAATCTATTGTGTCGGTAGTTGCTGTCAGGAGAGATTCGTCGGCTGGGGAGCGCCGCGATCCTCGTGTGCAATTCCTTCGAGCGCTGCGGAGAGGTTGCGGCGGAGCTGGGGAATCTCCGGGGAGATGGCTATCCCCTTCTCGGCGGTTTCACGCGCGCGCGTGTACTCTCCGCGCTTCAAGTAGCCGGCGGCGAGATTGTTGAGCAGGATCGCCGATTCGGGATGTGTTTCGGCCGCGGCCGAGAGCAGGAGCATCTCGCGATCAGGATCATCCGACATCGCCGCGACCTTCGCGGCGTAGTGGAACCAGACGGGGGGCGGCGTATTCGATGTCCAGAGGCTCCGCGCCTCGCTCAGTGAAACCTTCGCCGCCTGGACGTCGCCGAGGAGGGCCGAGATGACCGCCGACTCGAGCTGAATGAGCGGCTCCGCACTTCCTCCGGCGCCAAGCGCGCGGTCAATGACCAGCTTGGCCTTCTCGAGCTGCCCGAGGTTTTCGTATGCGAGCGCGAGGTTATGCAAGAGACTGGTTTTGCTCGGAGCGTTCGGCGCGGCGGTCATGAATGCGTTGACGGCACTCGCCCATTCCTTCCGCCTCATTGCGATCAGGCCCAGGAAGAATGACGCGACAGGATCGGCAGCCTCTTCGACGAGCGCGCGGAATTCGCGCTGCGCTTCATCGTGCATGCCGGCTCTGTACAGCGCGCTCGCCAGCTCGCGACGCTCGAGCGGACTCGCGTTCCGGGGCAGAGTCGGAGTCGTTCTCTTGCGCCCCACCGGCAGAAGGAACGACGCATTCAGCAATCCGTAGAGAGCCTTTCCCACTTCAAACTCGCCAAGGGTCGAATCGCGGATCAGGCCGTGGATGTCGCGGTGGCCGTCGATGAGCGGCAGAAGCGCCTCCTGCTCCGGCGACAAGGCGTCGTGATTCATCAGAAGCCGCGGACGGTCGATGCTGAACACGACGTCGAAGCTTGGAATCTTCTTTTCGATGAGCGACCACTCGTCGACGCGCCGCGCGCCCTCGAGAAGCAGGGACTGCGGGTCGACTGAGACGCGCTCAGCGCCATCCTCCGGCTCCACGCCCGGCTCGAAATTGAACGTGCCGCTGGTCCACGTGAACAATGTGTAGACCGCGTTTTCACTATCGAGAGGGCGATTGACGATGGCGGCGTGGCAGATGCGGCCGCTGTCGAAGTAGATCGAGCCGAAGCTGTCATGGAGTGACAGTCCGAGACAGCCGGTCTTCTTCCCCATAGACAAGAGCTGCAGAACGTCGGGGAGACTTGCCTCCTTGAGGCTACCCTTGATAGCCACTAGCGCATCTCCTCGATTATCCGGTCAGCCACGTTCTCCCACTCCGCGATCGTTCCCGGATCGGGTGGCAGGGGTGGGGCTGACTCTTTCTTTTCTTCG
>DASXYR010000425.1:0-1843 GCA_036502385.1 Gemmatimonadaceae bacterium | reverse complement strand
GGGGGACCACCGCGCAATCTCAGGCCCGAGTGCACGGGTGAGGTTGAAGTCGAGACCGACCACAAAGTTCTTCGCGTTGCCATCCTCGTATTCGCTGCGCGCCCTGCCTGTGGTATACGATGAGTTGAGCGCGAGGTTGTTGAGAATCGGCGACCACTTCGATCCGGTCATTGGCTTCGAACGCCGGATGCTGAAGGTCACCGAGGTAGCGGCAGACAGAGGCGTCCGCAGGCCCTGCACGGCATCCGCCTCGATGTCCGACTGTGATACGTAGAACGGATCGACCGACGCCGATGTGTAGTTGACGGACAACGGAATCGACAGCCCCAGCGAAGAGGGCAGCAGCTTCTCGAGGTGAAATGCAGAGCTGAAGTCCAGACCGTTGTCGGTGAGAAAGGACGGTTGCTCGGCGAGCTGCCGGAAGTTGGGATCACGTCGGCTCGCGTTGATGCGAATATCGGCGAAGTCGCTGGCGACGATCGTGAGGCCGGTCTGGCCGGCGAATCCTGTCGCGTTCACGACGCCGGCAAGCCTGATGTCGTCGACCCACATCTCGAGGGTGTCAGAGGGGAGGATGGGGTTAGATCCGGCGCTTGTCGGCATACGTATCATTCCGACCGCGAGCTCCTGGACCGCGGCGAGATTGGGGGGACTGACGCCTGGATCAAGAGTGTAGACGACGTATCCATCGGCACACGCCGCGTAGCGCGCCGTCGCAGAGATACCGGCCGGCAAAGGTGTGTTCGCGATCAGAACAGAGTCAATTCCGGTGCACGTGTTCCGTTGCTTGCCCTGTAGATAGGCGTTCTGTATCTGCGCCCGTAGCGTGAAAATCCGGCTGAAGTCCACCTTGATCTCGGGAAGCCAAGCTTGCTGACCCTTGCCGAAATTGAGCGGCGTCCGGTAGAGATAGAAGTTGTTGTCGTCGCGTCCGATCTTGACGTAGAACTGGAGCTCGCCATCCGGACCCCAGCCGCTGCTGACTCCGCGGGCCCAGAGCCGCAGCTCCTTGTAGCTCATGAAGTTTTTCTCGCCTTCGGGGAATCGATAGTAGGCTTCGGCGCGGTCCATTGCCGTCATGTCCGTAGCGGTGAGACGGAGCGAGCGCTCGTTGACCTGCACGCGCCCCGGCTGGAACGCGACGGTCTTGCTGGTCGGCGCGTCCGTAACGCCGGGAGGCGATTCATAGGAGATGTCGGCATTGCGGACATTCTTGTCCTGCGTGCCAATCACTCCCGACTGAACGGCGCCGAATGTCGTCTGATCGCCGGCGATTCCGTGCAGGGTGCGATCGCTTGTCTTGAGCCAGGGAGCGCCGGTCAAACGCAGTCGGGCGAGCGGCACCGTGCTGAACTCGTTGTCAGCCAAGCCAGCGCCGGAGATCATCGTGATCCGCAGCGCTCGCGCGCGACGCAGCAAAGGATGCCCGAGCGAATCGTCGGGGGTGCGGAATGGAACTCTGAAGAGCACCCAGCAAACGTTGTCCCGTGGACCACGCGTCTGGCCGGCGAGCTGCGGCGCCGGGCTGCATTTTCCAATACGCGTCCATTTCGTCTGGTCGGCGAGATTCACGATGTAGCGCTGCCACTGTTCCTGGTCGCGCTCCGCGGTGGTGAGATTCAGAACGTTGTCGGCGTCGATGTCTTCTTCGTCGAGGCGATTGTTGCTGATCGTGCAGTCGATCCTCGAATCACCGAGAACCTGTCGCAGCGTGAAGCCGCCACGGCAGGTTTTCGCGGCGTAGACTGTGTCGATCGTCGTCACGCCCGTACCAAGGGTGTCGTAGACTACGATGAGCGTATCGACGACGTCGCCGGGAAGACCATTGTCATTGATGGCGACG
>DASXYR010000424.1:0-3405 GCA_036502385.1 Gemmatimonadaceae bacterium | reverse complement strand
ATCCCCTTCCGCGATGTACTCGCGTCCGAGCCTCTTCGCCCCGCTCAGCGCCAGCTCTGTCAACCGAGCCACCACGCGATGAATCTCTGGATCAGCGAGTCCCAGCCGACCCGCGCGCTCGAGTAGCAACTCGCTCGGCGAAGCCATCAACCGGCTCGCGCCGGCCGCGCTCTCGTCGTCGTACACGATCCCCGTGACGAAGACGACCGGGGCCGCGAGGTGATCGCTGTCGATGGCGTCGGCGGACCGGATCTCGAAAAACTCCTTGGGTCTCACCTCCGGGAAAAGTGTCGAGAGGTGAAACTGCCAGTCGTCGTCGCTCACAGCTTCCGCGTGCATCCATTGGCGAAAGGTGAGCCAGGGTCGCGTGCCGTCGCTGCTGCGCATCGCCATGGCGTCAAGTGCGAAAGCGAAATATCGGGCTGCAGGATCCGTGGACTCCCAGGGCAAGCCGGTGCGCGAAGGATCCAGAGTCCGCCATAGATGCGCACGGTAGCTCGCGTGTTCGGTTCGTTTGCCGGCGTACTGGCGCGAGTTGGCGAAGAGCGCGACGACGTATGGCGCCAGCGAATTGAGAAGGCCCCAGCGCGCAACGGACGAAAGGCCGCGCTCGACGTTTATCTGCACGGCCGCCGTCTGTCGCATCATGCGGACCCCCGATGGTCCGATCGCATCGAAGAAACGCGTCATTCGCGCATACCGGTCGCGGTGCAGCTGAAGGGGAACAGCCTCGATTCCGTTGCGGGGATCTACACCAGAGGCGATGAGCTCGATTCCCGCCGGCTGCATCGCTTCCCGAATAGCGGCAACCAATGACTGGGTAGCCAGTACTGCGCCCGACGCCGTCGCGTGCGGTGCGCTGCTGATCTCGATCTGACCACCGGGTTCGAACGAGATGCGCGCGCCGTCCGCGAGAGTCCACGACGGCGGATCGTTTTCCACGGATTGCTCGAGCCATCCTTCGCGTGCCCCAAGCCGAGATAACACGGTTGCGGTCGAGTGCGGTCCTGTGCTTCCTGGCAACGCCGGCAATCGCGTCGAGGCGAGCACGGGAATGAGCTCCAGCTCAACGCCTATGGTGTGCGGCGCCCGCGAATCCTGTGGAGAAAAGAATCGCCGACGTATATCGTCGAGCAGCTTCGCCTCGGCGAGGCTCATGACGACGAGTCAGCTCTCCGCGCGGGCGAGGGCGAGCGCGAAAGAGCCATCGTCCGCCGGCATCCATTTCTCAATAGAGAGTCGGGCAGCGCCCAGGATGTCTTCGAGTGCCGCTCGATCGTACTTGTAGCTCAGCTCCGTGCGGATGGTTTCTCCCTTTGCGAGGCCGATCTTCCCGATTTCCGGAATCGTGACCTCGAGCGCTCTCCGTGCCACCAGGTGCATCTCGATGCGACGCTGCTCCCTGTTGTAGAACGCGCGGTGGTCGAAATCTCCTATCGGGAAGTTTGCCTTCAGCTCACGGTTCAGGCGCTCGAGCATGTTGAGGTTGAACGCCGCGGTGACTCCTCTCGAATCATTGTACGCGCGGTTGATGACCGCTTCATCTTTGACGAGATCGGCGCCGAGAAGAAACCGATCGGATGGACCCATGGCATCCGCGATGTGCGAGAGGAGGCGGACAGCCTGATCGCGCGAAAAGTTTCCGATCGTGCTGCCCAGAAAGACGACGAGCGTAGGACTCGCACCAGGCGGAAGTTCGAATGGCTCGGTGATGTCCGAGACAACCGGCGTGATCCGCACGTCCGGATAGTCGACCTTCAGGCGCGTCGCGGTCGCCTCCAGAAAATCTCTGCTCACGTCGATCGGCACGTAGCACTCGGAACATCCGCTCGCGCGCATTGCATCGAGAATGATGCGCGTCTTCGTCGCGCTCCCGGCGCCGAGCTCGACGAGAGAGCACGGGCGGACGGCGGCGATGATCTCCGGTATCTTCAACTCGAGCAGGCTTCGCTCCGAGCGCGTGAGATAGTACTCGGGCAGCTGAGTGATCTCTTCGAACAGCTCCGACCCGCGCTCGTCGTAGAAGTATTTCGGCGAGAGTTGTTTGGGCCTGCCGGTCAGTCCATCGCGCACGTCGTCGACCATCTGCTGCCGCGAGCGGTGTACGGTGTAGGGCGGTGTCCCCGCGACGAGGTCAGCGGCGCGATCTTTCTTCACGCGTCGCGCGCGCAGCGGAAGCCGCTGAAAATCTGCCTCCTGATCGGATAGTCCCAATTCCGGAAGGTGCTTCGAATCGCGCCGGGCCGCGTCGCCCATGACCCGCCGCGGAGCACCTTGTAGTCGGTCCCGAAGAATTCCTCGGAGTACTCCTTGTAGGGAAAGCTTCGGAAGCCGGGATAACCTGCGAAGTCGCTCGATGTCCACTCCCAGACGTCTCCAATCATGCCGTAGCACCCGATTGGAGACAGAGCGTCGTACGTGCCGACGGGAGCGGTATCGAAAGAAAGCTGGTCGATATTTGCGGCCTTCGAGTCGGCGTCGAAATCGCCCCACGGAAAATTCCGCGCGCGCTGCGTGACGGGATCCCAGGTGGCCGCCGCTTCCCATTCGACCTCGGTCGGAAGCCGGCTGCCATCCCATTTGGCAAACGCTTCCGCCTCGTGATAGCAGACGTGGCAGACGGGACGCGCGGCGTCGACGGGCCGAATGAGATCCATGGTGCGCGTGATCCAGCCATCGCCGTCGTGAGTCCAGTACTTCGGCGACACCGCCCCCGATTCCGAAAGCCAGCGACGACCAGCGGGTGACCAGAGATCCTTCCGCGCGTACCCGTCATCATCCATGAAATCCAGGTAGCGTCCGTTCGTGACAGGTGCGCGATCGATCAGGAAAGAGCGCACGTACACCTCGTGCTCGGGGCGCTCGTTGTCGTAGGCTCGGGTTTGGTCGGTGGTTCCGATCGTCGCCTGGGCGCCATCGAAGCGAACCATTCCTCCCGCAGTGGGTGGGCGCGTTGGAAAGACTGTCGAGCGGGGCGCGCGATACGGCTCGCCTTTCTTGAGCTGCAGCGTCTGGAGAATCGTCTCGTTGTGCTGATACTCGTGCTGGAGGACCATGTTGTACACGTACCCGCCTTTGAGAAGCGGATTGTTGTCGTTCCATTCGATTTTGTCGAGGCGGTCGAGGACGCGCTCGCGAATCTCGTCGAGCCGGCTCATCATCTGTGCGAGCGTTGGAAGGGGCAGCGCCGCGCGCGTTGCGCGGGGATGCTCAAACGGATTGTACAGGCCGGGCATCTCCGAAAACTCGATCGGTCCATCGAGATTCTGGGTGAGCCAAAGCTCCTCGAAGTGAGCAATGTGGCCAACATCCCAGATGATGGGACTCATCAACGGATCGTGCTGCATGTGCAGATCGTCATCGGACAGCACCGATATCAGCAGCACCGTGCGCTCGCGTGCCTCC
>DASXYR010000423.1:0-2945 GCA_036502385.1 Gemmatimonadaceae bacterium | reverse complement strand
TTCCTGTGACCGAAGGCGACGCAATCTCGCGCCAGCTCGACACCATCACGCTCGAAGATCACCTGATGGCGCGGCACCACATCAGTCGCGAGACGGTCCGCAACTTCCTCTCTCCCATGGAAGGCGGCGGCTACGGCCTCGGACCCGACGCGCTCTCGGCGTACTGCAACTACGCGATCGAGAACCAGTTTCCCGAGGACGGCGACGACAAGCTCGGCGACCAGATGTTCCCCGATGGCAACGGCGGATTCGCGCGGCTGATGGTGAAGACGCTCATCCCCGACGCCTTCGCCGGTCCGCGCACCGTCGACGCGGTCTGGCAGAATCGCGTCAACTTCCGCGCGCTTGACCGCGCCGGGCAACCGACAAGGATTCGGCTCAATTCAACTGTCGTCCGCGTCGAGCACGCGGGCGATCCCGCCAGCGCGCCGCACGTCGTGATCACGTACGCGAAAGGGAATCACCTCTACAAAATCAGAGCGCGCGCCGTCGTCATGGCGGGCGGCAGCTGGACGACCAAGCACATCGTGCATGATCTTCCCGCCAGCCACCGCGACGCCTACGCGCAGTTCTATCGCTCGCCCTGCCTGATGGCGAACATCGCCGTCCGCAACTGGCGCTTCCTCTACAAGATGGGGATGTCCGGCTGCCGCTGGTTTGGCGGACTCGGCGACTATCTCTCTGTTCGAAAAATGGCGACCATCGGCGGCGAGCCGTCGACAATCGGTCCCGACTCGCCGACGGTTCTCACGATCAAGGTTCTGTTCGCGCAGCCCGGACTACCTATAGGAGAGCAGGGGAGCCGAGGACGCGCGCAGCTGCTCGGGACCTCCTTTGCGCAGTACGAGCGCGCGTTCCGCGAGCAGCTCGGCGATATGTTCGCGCCCGGTGGGTTCGATCCGCGCCGAGATATCGCGGGGATCATTCTGAATCGGTGGGGACATGCGTATGTGAATCCGCAGCCGGGGTTCTTTTTCGGAGTGAACGGCAAGCCGGCGCCACGGGATGTGCTGCGCGGTCGTCCGCATGGGCGGGTTGCGTTTGCGAACACCGATCTCGCCGGAGCGAGCGATCACCGGAATTCGATTCGCGAGGCAGATCGGGCGGTGAAGCAGCTCTTGGGCGTCTGATTCCCGTTAGTCCTCGGCCCTCAGTTCCACTATACGCAGTAGGCTACCAATCTCATGGATTTTTCAATGATTCCACTCCAGCAGCAGCAATCGCGCAGGAGTCATATTGTGTCCCCTAATCAGTCGCAATTTCTCGCGGAGATGCACGGGCCTTCTCATAACGGAAGATTTGAGGTCAGAATGAATCAACGTTCAGCCGCCGCTCTCGTTGAAATCGATCCGATCGTTTTCATTCTTCTTCACGTGGCCGAACAACCACGTCGCGTTGAGCTGGATTCCGCGCATCACGCGTCGCCGCTCTGACACCTGATAGAAAGCTGGATCGATCGTCGTGTTACTCTCCAGCAAGCTGTTGAACGGATCGATGATGCGCAGCGTCAGGCTCATCTGATCGTTCATCAGCTTGTTCCGTATCGCCAGACTCACGCGAGCACGCGCCGCGTTTCTTCCTTGCTCCACCGTCAGCGGCGCCACGTACGTTACCAGTGCCTGGAGATCGACCGTCGGCGACAGGCGGAACATCGCGTTGGTCCGCGCGTTCCAGCCGAAGCTGCTCGCGGACAGGCCCGGAGAGAGATTGGCAGCGTCGCTCACCTGCCGGAACGCCGTGGCGCTTGCGAATCCGCTGATCTTGCTCCCGGTCAACGACACGGTGACGTCGGTGCCGTAGGCATTGGTGCTGGCGACGTTGGCAAACGTTCTGGTGGAAACGCCAGTCGTATCGAGTGTTCGTAGCGATCTGATCGCGTTGAGCGTGTGACGATAGTACGGCGTCACCTGGACCGTCGTGTTATCGTCCGACCGCTGAAAGCCGAGCTCCAGCGACCGGATGTACTCCGGCTGCAAATGCGGATTGCCGAGCGAGATGTTCAGTGGATCGAGGACGTGCGGCGTCGGGTCGAGCAAATCGACATCATCCGGCCGCCTGATGCGCGTCGAGTAACTCAGCTTCACCTGATGCGCATCATCTATATGGTAGGCGATCAGTCCGCTCGGAAAGAAGCTGTTGTAGGGATTGTCGTACGATGCGCCGGTGCCGCCAATGTCGAACCGCGCCTCGGCGCGCTCGACGCGAAGTCCTGCCTGGTAGGCGAACTTGTTGCTCTCGCCACCGAGCTGGCCGTAGGCGGCGTTCACGAGTTGGCGATATGTAAAGTCGCTGGTGCGCGTGGGATCGACGACGTACGCGCTTTGCGTGGTGTCGAAGACGTCGGTGTCGAGAGTTGTGTGGATGCGGACGAGCGCTCCCTTGTATCCGGTCTCGATCTGCATCCCGTTCGCCAACGGACGCACGTAGTCCGCCTTGATCGAGTACTCGCGCGGACGCTCCCACGGTGTTTGATGCTCGCGAGCGGTGGTGTCGGTCTGGCTTCCGTCGAGCGCGATGTCGCGCGCAACGATGCCAGTCGGCCCGCCCTCGCCGTCGGTCGCCGAGCGCAGCTCGGCGGAGAGCTTATGCGTTGTTTCAGCGAAGGTGTGCCTGTACGAGAGCGCCGACTCGAAGTTGAACTCGTGGCTGGGGCCGCTCGTGTACCGGTCGCTGAGCCCGACCATCTGCCGCGACGAGTTCAGCTCGCGATATAAAACGTTGTACGTCTCCTCCTGGTTGCGCCCACTGTACACGATCTCCAGCGAAAGCGCGTCATGCTGGCTCGGCGAGTAGTCGATGTTTCCCGTCAGCGTGTGGGCGAGTGGAAGCTGAGTGCGCTTTCCCGATTCGGCGAGGAACGACGTCGGGCTAACCAACAGATCCTCCCGGAAGACAGAATCCCGCCGCAGCCGGTTCTCGCGGAAGAATCCGTAGCTACCGTAGAA
>DASXYR010000422.1:0-10298 GCA_036502385.1 Gemmatimonadaceae bacterium | reverse complement strand
CTTGCTCGGAATGAATCTGATGGGAAGCAGCATCTGGGGACTTGGCTTCTCGATCGTGACCGCGCGCAGCAAGAAGCTGCTCAAGCGCTTGATGGCGACGCCGATGTCACGTGCCCAGTATCTCTTCTCCTATCTGTGCTCGCGACTGGTTTTTCTGGTTCTGGAGGTCGCGACACTCCTGGGATTCGGGCACTACGCGTTCGGCGTTCCGTTGCGGGGGTCGTTGGTGACGCTCGGCCTGATATGCCTGCTTGGCGCGGTGGGATTCGGAGGCTTGGGCCTATTGACCGCATCGCGCGCGAAGACGACAGAGGCCGTCTCCGGAATCATGAATTTCATCATGCTTCCGATGTGGATCTTCTCGGGCGTGTTCTTTTCATCCGCCAACTTTCCACACGTGGTCCAGCCGTTCATCCGGCTGCTTCCACTTACAGCGGTCAACGATGCGCTCCGCGCCAACATGCTCGAGGGAGCTTCGCTCGCCGCGGTGAGTCCGCAGCTGCTGGTGATAATCGTCTGGGGAATCGTCACGTTCTTCGCCGCGCTCAAGCTGTTCCGCTGGCGCTGATGAGCGATCCCGCTCCCGTCTCGGCCGAGAATCTTCTACAGGTCAACGAGTCGGTCTCGATTCCGCGGAGCGAGCTGGATGTCCGCGTTTCACGCGCGTCGGGAGCGGGCGGACAGCACGTCAACAAGACATCGTCGCGCGTCGAGATTTTCTGGAACGTGAGGAATTCCAGGGCGCTCACCGAGGAGCAGCGCGCCTACGCACTTACGCGGCTCGCATCGCGACTCACGACGGAAGGAAGTATCCGCGTTGTGGCGAGTGACATGCGGAGCCAGAGCCGAAACCGGGATCTGGCGGAGGAGAGACTCGCTGAAACGGTGCGACGCGTGCTGCTGGTTCCGAAAAAGAGAAGGCCGACAAGGCCCACCAAAGCATCAAAGGAAGCCCGACTCGAGGGGAAGAAGCGTCAATCGCACAAGAAACGGGATCGCCGGAACGTGCAGGAGTGAATCAACAGAAAGCTTCGCGCGGACAGATCGCCGCCGCATTCGCATCGATCTACATCATCTGGGGCTCGACCTATCTCGCAATTCTCTACGCGGTCGAGACGATGCCGCCCTTCATCATGGCGGGCGTGCGCTTCCTCGTGTCGGGGGGCCTGCTGTACCTCTGGTCCCGGTATCGTGGTGCCGCGAAGCCGACGAAGCTCCACTGGCGTAACGCAGTCATCGCCGGCGGCTTCCTTCTGCTCGGTGGCAATGGGGCGGTGGTGTGGGCCGAACAGTACGTGCCGTCAGGACTCACGGCTCTGCTCGTCTCGATACTTCCGTTCTGGCTGGTGATCATCGAGTGGGTGAGGCCACCGAGACAGCGCCCGAAAGCAGCTGTACTCGTCGGGCTCGTACTTGGGTTCATTGGCATCATCGTGCTCGTCGGGTCCGGCAACCTGGGAGGAGACGGCGACGTGCGGCCGATCGGCGCGCTGGTCCTGATACTCGGCTCGCTATCATGGGCGATTGGATCGTTCTGGTCGCGCGATGCGCAGCTCCCCGAATCCGGACTTCTGACGACCGGAATGGAAATGCTTGGCGGGGGTGCCCTGTTGATAATCGTCGGCTTGGCGACTGGCGAGCTGTCCGGTTTCGATATCCATCACGTGTCGCGCGCGTCGGCCATCGGTCTCGCCTACCTGATCACCTTCGGATCGCTCCTCGGCTTCACGTCGTACATCTGGCTGCTCGACAAGGTGTCTCCGGCGCGGCTTGGCACGTACGCCTATGTGAACCCGATCGTGGCAGTGGTCCTGGGCTGGGCAATCGCCGGAGAGAAGCTCTCGATGCGCACCGGGATCGCCGCGGCGATTGTGATCTGCGCGGTCGCATTGATCACGACGGCGAAGGCGTCAGCCTCTACTCAGGAAGAGTAAATCGTTACGCGCCTTTAGTGGTCGCACCTACAACAAACAGTTGAAGGCTATATCATACAGTCAGCGACCACATCCTCGGAGGCAGCCTTTGCTGACGATCGGTCGTCCCGCGAGCCGCGATTCACGGACAACGACGCCCGCATGTGACAGCTCGACTTTTCGCCACTAATAAGGGGATTCACAAATGTTCGCCGCAGCGCCGTGTTCTCACATCCGCGAAATCGAAAAGGTAAAGCAGCAGAAAAAGCACGTATGCGAAGAGTGCGTGAAAACCGGTGAACGCTGGCTTCACCTCCGAACCTGTCAGGAGTGCGGCACCACCCTCTGCTGCGACAGCTCGCCCAACCAGCATGCCAGCAAGCACGCCCGGGCAAGCGGGCATCCGGTGATCTCGTCAGCGGAGCCCGGCGAGAGCTGGCTCTACTGTTATCCGAACGACGCTTTCTTTGAGTACTGATCCTATGGCGACGGCATCGCTCCCGACTGGCAGGGGAGATCGCGACCCGGTTCCCACATTCGCCACAACGGGACTGCCCGCCGACGATCCCGCATTTCCAACACTTACTCCCGGGCAGATCGCGCGCATCGCGGCTCACGGCAACACGCGGAAAGTCGAGGCCGGCGAAGTCCTGGTGAAGGCGGGGGCGCGTAACGCGAGCCTCTTTGTCGTGGTGACTGGCCAGCTGGAAGTCGTGCGGGTATCCAACGATATCAAGTCAATAGTTGTAATTCACCGGCCCGGTCAGATCAGCGGCGAGATCAATACCCTCTCCGGCCGGCGAGCCATCTTCATGATTCGCGTCGCCGAGTCGGGTGAAGTGATCGAGGTCAATCACGAACACCTGATGAACATCGTCCAGACCGACGCCGATCTGAGCGAGATTCTCATGCGCGCCTACCTCCTTCGCCGGGCACGGTTGATAGAGGGTGGCGTTGGCGACGTGATACTGATCGGATCGAGCCACTCGCAGGAAACTCTGCGCATCCAGGAATTTCTGATGCGCAATTCCCATCCTTACTCGTCGATCGACCTCGAGCGCGATGCCGGTGTTCAGGATCTCCTCGATCATTTTCACGTCGCCGTCACCGATGTACCGGTGATCATCTGCCGCAGCGAGGTTGTTCTCCGCAATCCTTCCAATCGGGAGATTGCCGAATGCCTTGGCTTCAACGACTCAGTCGATCAGGTGCAGATGCACGACGTTGTGATCGTCGGCGCCGGACCGTCGGGACTGGCGGCGGCGGTTTACGCCGCGTCCGAGGGACTCGATGTGCTGATGCTCGAGTCGAGCGCGCCAGGAGGCCAGGCTGGATCGAGCTCGAGAATCGAGAACTACCTCGGCTTCCCGTCAGGCATCTCCGGACAGGAGCTCACCGCGCGAGCCTACGCCCAGTCGCAGAAGTTCGGAGCACACCTGATGATCACAAAGGCCGCGACGCATCTCTCGTGCACCGCGAAGCCGTACGTCATCGATATCGAAGACGATACCCACGCCCGCTCACGCACGGTGATAATCGCCACCGGAGCCCAGTATCGAAAGCTGCCGCTGCCGGACATCTCGCGTTTCGAGGGGTTGGGCATTTACTACGGCGCGACGTTCATCGAATCGAAGCTGTGCGCCGGCGAAGAGGTGATTGTCGTCGGCGGTGGCAACGCGGCTGGGCAGGCTGCCGTCTTCCTCGCACAGAGTGCGATACGCGTCAATCTGCTGGTCCGGTCAGCGGGCCTCGCAGAGACGATGTCGCGGTACCTGATCCGACGCATCGAAGAGAGTCCCGTAATCACGTTGAGAACTCACACGGAGATCACAGGGCTGGATGGCGGCGATCACCTGGAGTGCGTGCGTTGGCAAAATCGTGAGACGGGAGCAACCGAAAGCCGCGACATCCGGCACGTATTTGTCATGACAGGAGCCGCGCCCAGCACACGCTGGCTGAATGGTTGCGTTGTTCTGGATGGTCAGGGTTTCATCAAGACCGGACCTGATCTGACCCAGGAAGACCTGGTCGGTGCCCATTGGCCCCTCACGCGTCCACCACATCTTCTGGAGACTAGCCGGCCGGGAGTCTTTGCCGTGGGGGACGTGCGGGCCGGCAACATCAAGCGGGTGGCGTCAGCGGTCGGAGAGGGATCGATCGCAGTTTCTTTTGTGCATCAGGCGCTTCACGAATAGATCCTGACGGCAGCGCGCGAGCGGAGGAATGCTACGCTATCTGCTCCCATGGTCGATCGCTCCCATCCCACGCGACCAGATCCGGATGAAATAGATGCGCGAGCAGCTCCACTCCTTCGATCACCCGCGGACCAGGCCGGGCAAAATATGCATTTGCATCGACAGCGTATACCGGGATGCCCGGAACGCCCGTCATTTTGCGCGCGAGCTCCGCTGAGCGCTCGAGCCTGTAGCCGCACGGCGACACGATAATCATCTCCGGCTTTGCGCTCAAGACATCGTCCCATTCCATCCGAACGGAATCTTCGCCGGCGCGACCCAGTGGATCTTCGCCACCGGCGAGTGTGATCATCTCCGGCACCCAGTGGCCGCCGCAAAACAGTGGATCCGTCCACTCGAGAAAGACCACTCGACGAATCGGCGCGCCCGCAATCGCTTTTCGCAGCTTCGCCAGTCGCTCACGATTGGAGTGCACGAGATTGGCAGCTTCTCGGCTGCGGCCGATCGCTTCGCCCACGGCAAGGATATTCCCCTCGATCTCGGCGACTGTCCGTGGAGTAAGAAACAAAATTTCTGGCAGAAGATCGAACGTCCTTACCGCGCGCGTGAGCTCGTCACCAGAGGGAGCGCATACGCGACACAGGTTCTGCGTCAGTATCACATCGGGACGGAGGTCGCGAAGAAGTACTTCGTCGATCCGGTACAGCGTGTCGCCGCTATCCATTCTCTCGGCGACGGCGCGATCGATTGCGCCAGGCGACGCATCATCGAGTTCGAGCGTAGGTCTGCTGACAACAGGGAGATCTACCACCGAATCGGGATAGTCGCACTCGTGCGACCGACCCACTAGCTCGCTTCCCGCGCCGAGCGCGTGGACCATCTCCGTGCCCGCGGGAAGAAACGAGACAATCCGCGGCCTGCTCATTGTATGTCGCAGAACATGAAGCGGTCGTCGCGCAGGACCTTCTCTCCAATGACATACGGAACCGCCGCGCTGAACGACGGGCCGTCCGACACAAAAGTGTGGAACTCACCCCGCTCGCCGCATGGGTCTACATTCGGCGGAAGATCAGCAAGCAACTCGTTGTCGAACTCGCGTCCGGCGAAATTGGCGGCCAGCTGAGTGGTGTCGACACAGACGAGGCGGGCGGAGAACCCATCGGCGATGAATCGACGCGCTACACTGCTCGTATCTTCGCCCCAGATGGGGAAGAGCGGGTCGAACCCGGTTCCCGTCAACAGACGCTCCCGGTAGCCGCGGACGTCTTCCAGGAAGAGATCGCCGAAGGCGATGTGAGTCACTTCCGGCAAGTCTATTCTGATCTGGTCCAGTGCGGCATGAAATGCAGCTTCGTACGCGTCGTTCGTACAACCCGGATCGAGCGCGATCTCGAACAACGGCAACCCGAGCCGCTCGACCTGGGCTTGCAGCATGGAGCGACGAACGCCGTGGACGCTGATCCGGTCGTAGCCGCTCGTGACACTCGTGAGCAATCCAACAACTTCCACGGCAGGATCCCTGAACAGCCCGTCCAACGCCAACGCGCTGTCCTTGCCGCCGCTCCAGCTCAGGATGACCCTTTTCCGCACCGATGTCCTCGCGGTCAGGCCAGCTTCTCCGCCCGGTCGGCAGCCGTCACAGAATGAGCGCCTCTTGGAATCGGGTGCTCGGCAGTGCGAGGCTTATAGACTCCGAACTTCGTAAACACCCACTCTCTCCACTCATCGAGAATCTCGTAGAACGTCGGTATGACGACGAGAGTGAGCAGAGTCGATGTGATCACACCTCCGATCACCGCTCGTCCGAGCGGAGCGCGGAATTCGGCGCCTTCACCGATGCCCATCGCGACCGGCAGCATGCCCGCGATCAGGGCCAACGTCGTCATCATGATCGGACGCAGACGGATCGCACCCGCCTGAATCAGCGCTTCACGCCGCGGCAATCCGTCCTTCTCCCGCGCCCACTTCGCAAAATCGATGAGCAGGATGGCATTCTTCGCCACGATTCCCATCAGCAGAATCACTCCGATCAGGCTCATGATGTTGATCGTCGTGTGCGTGATCATGAGCGCGAGCATCACGCCGATGAGCGAGAGCGGAAGCGAGACCATGATCGCGAGCGGCTCGAGGAACGACCCGAACTGCATCACGAGAATCAGGTACATCAGCATCACGGCGATGCCGAGCGCGGAGAAGATGCGCCCGAACACCTCGTTCTGGCTGTCGACTTCGCCGCCCTGCGTCATGTGCACACCAGGCGGGAAGGGGATCTTCGCGATCCGGGCGTTGACGTCCTTCATCACTTCCGTCAGCGGGCGCTCGGACGTATTCGCCTGAACTGTCACGACGAGATCCGCATCGAGATGGGTTATCTGCGCCGGGCCGAGGCCCTGCGTGATCGTTGCTATCTGACCGAGCGGCATCGTACGTGGCTGACCGTCCGGACCTGTAACGACCATCGGGAGCTGCTCGAGATCGGACGCACGCTGCCTCGCTTCAGGAGCGAGCCGCACGTTCACCTCACGCATCTGGTCAGTCGGGTCGACCCAGTCTCCCGCCTTGATGCCGGCGAACGCCGGACGCAGAGCCTGCGCGACCTCGCCCACGGTCACACCGATAGTTCCGGCGAGTCCTCGATTGAGCTCGACGTTGAGCTCGGGCTTCTGACCCTTGGTCGAGAGTCCGACATCGACGGCGCCCTTCACCTGCTTGACCTGATCCGCGATCGCTTCGGCAAGCGCGCCGAGCTGCTGCGCCGTCCCGCCCCGCAGGTCGATCTGGATCTGCTTCTGCGCTCCACCGAAATCGCTGGTAAAGACCGACATCGTCGCTCCACCAATATGCCCGACTTCCTCGCGAATCAGTCTTCCGAAATCCTCGGCGCCGATGCTGCGGTCAGCTTTCGGCAGGAGACGAACGTAGATGCTGCCGACGTCCACGTCTCCGCTGCTCCCACCAATCGTCGTGTACGTGAACAGGACTTCCTTGTGGGAGCGCGCAATTCGAGCCGCTTCCTCGGCCTTGATGCGCGTATAGGCAAGGTTGGAGCCCGGTGGAGTCTCGATGGCGATGTTGAGCTCCGACTGGTCTTCGCTGCCGAAGAAGCTCGCCCCGACAAGTCCCACCGCCGGAAGCGCGAGAGCCAGTACGAAAGAACCAATCGCAATCGCAACCATCGCAACGCGGTGGTCGAGCGCCCACGCGATCAGACTCTTGTACCGCTCAGCCATGCCGTTGAACCACTTGTTGAACCTCTCGAGCGTGCGCGCGATCGGGTTTCTGTGCTCGCCGGCTTCCACCTGCGGATCCGCCCAGTACGCGGACAACATCGGATCGAGCGAGAACGAAACGAACAGTGATACCAGGACCGACGCGGCGATCGTGAGAGCGAACGGCTTGAACCACTGTCCCGCGACGCCGTACATGAAGGCAACCGGAACGAATACCGCGACGATCGAGAACGTCGTAGCCGCGACGGCCATGCCGATCTCGTCGGTGCCCTCGTGCGACGCCGTCATGTGGTCCTTACCCATCTCGATGTGGCGCACGATGTTCTCGCGCACCACGATGGCGTCGTCGATCAGGATTCCGATCGCGAGCGACAAGCCAAGCAGCGACATCGTGTTGAGCGTGAAGCCGAACGCCCAGACGGCGATGAACGACGCCATGACCGAGACCGGCAATGCCAGGCCAGTGATGACCGTCGATCTCCACGAGTTGAGGAACACGAACACCACAAGAACGGTCAATAGCGCGCCGATAAGGAGCGCTTCTTCGACGTTGTTGACCGACGCTTTGACGCGGAGTCCCGAGTCCTTCACGACGTCGATCTTCACGCCTGGCGGAAGCGTCTTCTGGATCTCGGCCACCTTCGCCCGGACCTTCGAGCTCACATCCGTCGTGCTGTAGCCCTTTGACTTCACGATGTTGATTCCGACAGCCTCGACGCCGTTGTAGAGCGCGAGCGACCGCTGTTCCTGCGTGCCGTCGATTGCGTCAGCGACCTGACCCAACCGCACGATCTGACCGCCGCGCTCGGCGACCACGAGGTTCATGAAATCCTGCGGGCCGTCGAGCCGACCCTGAAGCCGAATCGTGCGCTCATCGAGATTACCGTTCACCTTGCCCACCGGCGCGGCGAGATTCTGGGACTCGAGCGCCTGCACTACCTGGTTGACGCTGATCCCCGCCGCCTGGAGCGCCTGTGGCTTGAGCTGAATCGTCATCTCGCGCTTCACGCCACCGACGATCTGCACCTGCGCGATGCCGGAGATTCCTCTCAGCTTGCTGGTGATGTCGGGATCGGTAAGCCTCGTGAGCTGGGCGGGAGACATCGTCGGTGATGCGATCGTCATCGACACGATCGGCTGGTCCGACGGATCGAACCGCTGCATGACCGGCTCCTTCATCTCGGGCGGAAGATCCTGCCGGATTCCGGAGATCGCGTCGCGAATGTCCTGCGTTCCAACCTGCGGATCCTTCTCGAACACGAACAGCGTGATGATTTGCGCGTAACCGTCTCCGGCTGTCCCGTAAATCTTGTCCACACCGGAGATGCCCTTGATCGCATCCTCGACGGGCTTGAGGATCTCGCGCTCGACTCCCTCCGGCGACGCGCCCGGGTACGGAATGAACGTCATCACCACCGGCTGCTGAATGTCCGGAAATTCGTCGGTCTGCAAGCGCCAGAGGGCGAATAATCCGAATACGACCAACGCCACCATCGTCACGACGGTGATCATTGGACGCTTGATTGCAAAATCAGAAATGATCATTTGTCAGAGCCCTCCACCTGTACCCGTCACCGGAGCAGCCGGAGCAGCCGAGATCTTCACCGCTGTTCCCGGAGTAACTCCCTGCGCCGCGCCGAGCAGCAGCGTGTCGCCGGCGGACAGACCCGACAGAATCTCGATCGTCTCCGAGCTCTTGTCCGTGATGCCAACCTGTACCTGAACCCTTTCAGCCTTTCCGCCCCTTACCCGCATTGCAGACGGCGCACTGCCCCGAACATCGACCGCGGCCTGTGGAACGACGAGCCCGAGCTTGGTCGCACTCGACATCCGGCCGTTGGCGAACAAGCCGCCAACCAACGTCCGTCCCGCATTAGGAATAGATACATAGATGCGCACCTGTCTGGTCGTTGGGTCCGCCGTCGGGTTGATCCGCGTGATATGTCCCACGAACTCGCGTCCCGGATAGCCGCTGACCGTGAACACGACCGGCACCCCGATCCGAATCAGCGAGAGCTGCTCGGCGGGCACCGACGCCTCGAGCCTCATGCTCGATGGATCGACGACGGTGAACAGCGCCGTGCCCGGCTGGACGACGTCGCCGGCCGAAACCGGACGCTCGCTCACGATTCCGGGGAACGGGGCGGTCACTGTGGTGCTGCGATACGCCTTCGATGCAGTCGCCAGTCGCGAATTCGCGTCTTCGAGCGCGGCCTGAGCCGAGATCGATGCGCGCCGCGACTGCTCGATGTCGCGCTCCGCGATCGCTCCCGCGGCGAGAAGCTTCTGGTTTCTCGCCAGATCGTTTGCGGCCACGTCCGCTGCGTTTCTCGCGGCAACCTGTCCCGCTCGCGCTGACGTATAAGCGTCCTGGATTCCCGACGCGTCGATGCGAGCGAGAACGGTTCCGGCGCTCACCGCCTGGCCCTGATCCGCGTAGGTCTGCAGCACGCTGCCCGCGACCTGCGAGCGAATGGCTGCCTCGCGCTCGGGCTCGAGAGTTCCGGAGATGGAAGGTCCGGTCATGATCGAGCCGTT
The DNA here is from genome assembly GCA_036502385.1 of Gemmatimonadaceae bacterium. Classification (GTDB taxonomy): domain Bacteria; phylum Gemmatimonadota; class Gemmatimonadetes; order Gemmatimonadales; family Gemmatimonadaceae; genus UBA4720. The sequence goes on along the minus strand of DASXYR010000422.1, from coordinate 422 downwards.
CGTCGCGATCGCGATGTTCTCGGCACCGACCACCATGCTCTGCGTCTTTGTCGTCTCCGCCGCCGAGACATCATCCTTCTTGCTGCATGCGGTTACGGCGACCATCGCCGAGAAGGAGAGCAGTAGGGCGACGCGTTTTGTCGAAGTGCTGCGATTTATTGTTATCATATTGGTCTCTTCAGTGCGCTTACTGTGGTGGAATGCCGGTGGTTTGCTGCCCTGCTGCCTGCTGTTGCGCCGCCTGCGTTGGCTGAGTGCTCTGCTGCGACTGCTGTTGCTGCGCCGCCGCCGTGGCAGCCTGCGACGTAATGCCTGTCTGGAGCGGGAGATCCGGCAACAGCGCGAGCTTCACGCTCGCCACCTGGAGATTGCGCGCGGCAAGAGCGCGATTCGCGACCGCCTGTTCGAGGAGAATGCGCGAG
>DASXYR010000421.1:0-3672 GCA_036502385.1 Gemmatimonadaceae bacterium | reverse complement strand
TCGCGAAACACCGCAACCGCATCTCGAACGCTCGATGGACCTGTGCGGCGGAGATGGACCGCCAACGACTCTCCATCCACGTACGGCATGACGAAGTAAGGAACTCCGTCCACCTCGCCTGCTTTCAGAATCCCTACGATGTGCGGATGCTGGAGCTTTGCGACGGTGAGAATCTCACTTCGGAATCTCTTCGCCGAGACCCCGAGTGCGAGGTCGGGAGGGAGAACCTTGATGACAACCCGTCGATGGAGCTCGCGATCCTCCGCGAGATATACGCGCGCCATCCCGCCGCCCTGGAGCTCGCGCTCGAAGGTGTAGGCCCCGCCGAGTTGGGCGGTGAGGTTGTCGGGGATGGAGTCCATGTCGACAGGTGGAGGTTACTGCTCTTTCGTTTGATTCGACAGCGTTGGGGCTGAAAAGGTTGAGTGTAAGCGAGGAGTAAGGACAGTCGCGCGGGAAACAGTATATTCCAAAGAATCAGCAAGGAGCCGGCAGTGGCCTATCAATTCATTATTACGGATCAGGTGGGCGGGGTGATGAGAATCACACTGAATCGCCCCGACGTTCTCAATAGTTTCACGCTCGCCATGTCGCAGGAGGTGCGTGACGCGCTCACCGCGGCAAGGGCCGATAAGTCAGTCAGGGCGATTCTTCTGACCGGCGCCGGTCGCGCGTTTTGCGCGGGACAGGATCTCTCCGACGTCCCCGAGCCAGCGGGCGGAAAACTCGACCTCGGAGCAACCGTCCGGCAGACCTACAATCCGCTCATCGAGCTCATCCGGAAAATCGAAAAGCCGGTCGTCTGTGCCGTGAATGGAGTCGCAGCCGGAGCGGGAGCAAATCTCGCGATCGCCTGCGACATCGTCATAGCATCTGAAACGGCAAGCTTCATTCAATCTTTCTCGAAGATCGGGCTCGTGCCCGACAGCGGTGGGACATTCTTTCTCCCTCGCGCGATTGGATGGCCCATGGCGACCGCGCTCATGATGACCGGTGATAAAATCACCGCGAAGCATGCAGCAGAAATGGGTATGATTTACAAAATCGTTACCGCCAGCGCGCTCGAGGCGGAGGCGATGAATCTCGCGGAGCATCTCGCCGCAATGCCGACCAAGGCTCTGGGACTCACGAAGCGCGCGCTCAATGCGTCGATGGGAAACAATCTCGATCAGCAGCTCGAGGTCGAGGAGCAGACTCAGGCCGAGGCCGGGCGCACGTCGGACTTTGAGGAAGGCGTCGCAGCCTTCCATGAAAAGCGAAAACCGGAATTCCGGGGAGAATAGTGGCTGACGCTCTGAGTCGTGAAATGATAGTCGGTATCGTTGGCGCGGGCGCCATGGGACGTGGCATCGCGCAGGTCGCGGCGACTTACGGTCATCCTGTTGTCCTGTTCGACGCGGAGCGAAGCTCGATCGAGAAGGGACTCGCGGGAATCGACAGGAATCTCGCGCGTAGCGTCGAGAAGAAACGACTCACCCCGGAGGATCAGGACGCGATTCATTCGCGCATCTCTACAGTTACTGGATCTGCTGATGATTTCCCCGCGTTCGCCGAATGCGGGTTGATCATCGAGGCAGTCGTCGAGAACATCGATGTGAAGAAGGAAATCTTCGCTCGCCTCGAGCGAGTCGTTGCGAGCGATGCAATCCTCGCGACGAACACTTCCTCGCTTTCAGTGACGGCAATCGCCGCCGCGTGCAAAAAACCACAACGCGTGCTCGGCGTTCACTTCTTCAATCCGCCAACCGTTCTGCCGCTCGTCGAAATAGTTCCCGGTCTGGCCACTGATGCAGACGTCATGGCTCGCACACAGAACCTGGTTGATGCGTGGGGCAAAACCACCGTCGTCGCATCTGACACGCCGGGATTTATCGTCAATCGAATAGCGCGTCCGTTCTACGGTGAAGCTCTCCGCATTTATGAGGAAGGCATCGCCGACATACCGACAATTGACTGGGCAATGCGCGAGATCGGCGGATTCAAGATGGGTCCGTTCGAGCTGATGGATTTCATCGGCAACGACGTGAATCTTGCTGCGACGAAGAGCGTCTACGAAGCGATGTTCCAGGATTCGCGATTCAAGCCGACTATCACGCAACAGCGTCTGTTCGACGCCGGATTTCTCGGCCGAAAAAGCGGACGCGGTTACTACGACTACAGCACAGGCGCCGAAGCGCCGAAGCCGACTGAAGACAAAGACCTGGGCGACCTGATCTTCAAGCGGATTCTCTGCATGCTGATCAATCAGGCTGCGGATGCTTTGTATTACCGAGTCGCGAGCGCGACGGATATCGACAGAGCGATGATGCTGGGCGTCAATTATCCGAAAGGTCTCCTGGCCTGGGCCGACGAGATGGGCATCGACGAGACGGTGAAATGGCTGAGTGCTTTACAGGAGTTCTACGGCGAAGAGCGATATCGTCCCAGCCCGCTTCTCAAGACAATGGAGGCAGACGGATTCACTTTCTTCAGCTGATCTCTTTTTTTCAAGCCACGCTTGACAGATCAGTCGGGCGCGGATAATGTCCGAATACAACTGAAGCGCCCTGTGGTAATTTGCCGCGTATTGCAGCCACGTTAAATAAATGCTAAAAAGCGAGAATGCCCGCGGCCCTTAGCCGTGGGCTTTTTTGTTTCACACATGCCGGACGCCGAAAATGGAATCGACAATCGCATACTCACCGTCACGATCGCTCACCGATGTGGACTTCGCTCCGCGTCCGGAAATGCGAACGATCAGACTGGCACTGGCGGGGTGCGGCGTTGTCGGGGGCGGACTCGTGAGGCTGCTCACCTCGTCAGCCGAATCGTTGCGCACGCGCCACGGAATTCGCGTCGAGCTCGTCGGCATTCTCGTACGAAACGTTGCCCGCGAAAGGGGCTTGTCTGTCGATCCGTACCTTTTCACAGATGACGTGACCGAGTTTCTCACGGCCGACGCCGACGTTGTTGTAGAAGCAATCGGAGGTGAAGAGCCCGCGCGCCACATCGCGCACACGACCCTTGCTCGCGGCAAGCGGTTCATCAGCGCGAACAAGGAATTCATCTCGTCTTTTGGCTCCGACCTTCAGATGCTCGCATCCTCAAACGACGGAGTTCTTCAGTTCGACGCTGCAGTTGGCGGAAGTGTGCCGGTTATCCGCACAATCCAAAGCGCGCTCGGCGGAACTTCGCCAGCATCGATCAAGGGAATACTCAACGGCACGTCGAATTTCATTCTCACACAGCTCGAGAGAGGGAAGTCATACGCGTCCGCGCTTGCGGCGGCTCGTGAGAGAGGACTCGCGGAGGACGACGTTTCGCGAGACGTAGACGGACGCGATGCGGCAGCAAAGCTGGCGATTCTCTCCTGGGTCGCTTTCGGAATTCCCGTCAATTCCGTGAAAGTTCGCACGAACGGAATTATTCCCGAGCCAGATCGCCTTGTGCGAGCCGCGGCCTCTGTGGGCGGCAGAGCTCGCCTGATTGCAGAATGTGTCGCACTTCCAGAAAACCAGCTGACAGCAGTCGTCGAACCGGTCGTTGTGTCGTCTCGAAGCTCGTTTGGCCAAACCGTCTTTGAAGACAACCGCGTAGAAGTCGATCTCGGATGGGGAAGCCCATTGTCAGTATCGGGTCCCGGTGCAGGTGGCGCGCCGACAGCCACATCGCTTCTCAGTGACATTCTTGCAA
>DASXYR010000420.1:0-3385 GCA_036502385.1 Gemmatimonadaceae bacterium | reverse complement strand
CCACCGGTTCTAGCCGCGGTTTTCTTTGCTACCCTTTTCTCCAACCCTGGCGCGTGGCTTCTGACGAACGACGACTTCCTCGGGGTGGCTGTGGATCAGGCGGCCGCGGGTTACTCCTACTCGGGCAATACGCACGTGATCATGGATGGAACGACCCTCAATGGGCGAGCGACGATCGTATATCGGCAATAGCCGAGGGGGGAGAGCGATGTCACGTTTACTGCTGGCACTTTGCGTTGGAGCACACCTCACTTTTGGAGGCCCCGCTGTGTTGACTGCGCAAGATGGGAGCTATGATGAGAATGCGTTGCGAATCGAAGGTCAGAGCGGGGACCTGCGCATCGTTCGCGGAGTGCAGGGAACGCTAGTGGCCCGCATCAGCGGGTTTCGAACAACTGACGTCGCGAAGCTGGTGGCTCCATCAGAGCACGCGATGGCTGAGGCGAAGATATTCTCGCGCGATTACCTCCCCGGCAGTTGGATCGCCGGGCTCGGCATCGCAACCCTGGGGGCGGCGATCGGCGCCTCGCGAATTGATGACGTCAATCGTTTGATTCCCGCTGGGCTCACAGTCAGCGCGGCGGCATTGCTGATTTACGGAGGCGGCCGGCTGGAGAATGCCTACAATGCGCTCGCCCGATCTGTCTGGTGGTACAATCGCGACTTGAAGAAATAGCAAGCTGGAAGATTGTATTCCCCGGGTCGCCCAAATCGTCTCTATCGAGAGGGTTTGGGCGACTTGTGAGGAGTGATGACTTTGAGAGTTTTTCTGGCGCTCATGGCGGGCGCCTCAATACTAAATAGTGCGCTAACATCCGCGGACGCACAGTCCACGGCCGGCGAAAATACGCGCGTGGTACCAGCCCCGGCCGCGTCCAACGTTCCGAATGTACCGGAGCAAGTGACGGCCACGACCGACTCAGCGCGTAGCTACGACGCCCGCGCGCTGCGTTTCGAATCAAGCCTGGGAAATGTCAGAATAATTCGCGGCGCGGATGGACAACTCGTCGGCACCGGCGGGTGGTTTCGCGATACAGAGCTGGAGAAGCTTGTCGCCACCTCTCCGAATGCGCTTGCGCAGGCGCGGCTCTATGAGAAGAACAATTTTCGCGGATCACTGGTCGGAACGCTGGGCGCGATCACCAGCGTAGTTGGACTCGTGCTCACGACCAACAGCTCCAACAGCGCAGCCAGTCCGGCGCTGATCATCGGCGGAGTGGGAGCAATGGTTTGGGGCGTCCAGCACGTGAACATGAGCTACTCCGCTCTCTCTCGCGCGCTGTGGTGGTACAATCGCGACTTGTCCCGCTAAACTCGGGCCGAATCAAAGCAAACTGCAAGCTCAGAACTACCTGCTGCGAGTGAAAAAACGGCAAACTCAGAACTACCTGTTGTGTGTGGTAGATACGGGTTCTGGGTTCCGGGTCTCGGCGGTGGCTACGGAATTCGGCGACTGTAAGCATCACCGAGCTCTCCCCTTCCACCGGCGATAGCCGGCCCAGCCGAGCAGGGCGAGAATTGCGAGCGGGATGAGGACGCCGAGGGCGGCGATCGACGCGGCAACGACGCCGACGAAGTTCTTCCACGCGCGCCGGAACGCGGCGGCAATCGGATTCTCGCCCGGACTATTCCCGAGTATGGGCGCCGGCTCGTGCACCGTAATGGTGAGAGTGCTCATCGCCACGCGAGCGCTCAGGTAGCGGAGGCGTCCCTCGTAGCGCTCGATCTCCTCGCGCACGCGCGCGAGCTCGCGCTCGACGCGCAGAACCTCGTCGAGCTTGCCGGTGCGGTTGGCGAGCAGACTGATCAATCTCTCCTCGAGTCGCCGGGAGTTGTTCACTCGCGCCGTGACATCGACGAACTCTTCGCCGACGTCCTGCGCCGTCGAGTTGACGGTCTCGACCTTCCCGATAGTCGAGAGCGAGCCCACCGCCTCCTCGTATTTCGTTGCGGGAATCTTGAGCTCGATGGTGGCTTGGCGGATCTGGTCGTGGCCGCCGCTGATGGATGAGTTGGCGATGTAGCCGCCGACCTGCGCCGCCAGCTGCCGAATCTTCAATACCGCGGGATCGACCTTGTCGACTTCGATGAATGCTTCACCGGTGCGAATGACCATCGCGCCAGTAGCGGGGCCTGGGTAGATGGTCTGCAACGGGTTGGGAGTCGCGGGAGGCGCGTCGGAGCGCGGTTCACTGGCGACTGCCGTCGTGACGGGCGCGTCTCCGAACTGAACTGCGGCACCAGCGACTTTTCCCTGAAGCGCTCCAACACCGCGCGCCGGGGCTTCCGAAGCGAAGCCTGATCTTTGCTCGCTCACGGCGTCTGCTACTGGTGTGGCGGGTTTGTCGCAGCCGAATGCAAGCGATGCGAGGGCGACAGTGAGGAACGACAGTGAAGCTTTCATTTCTGACTCGGTTGAGGTCTCCTGGGAGACGCCAACCGAGTCAGGACTTGCACACTAAAACAGACGGGACCGGCCAGTGACCGCTAGCAGCACCTCGAGCCGGGCCGATTGTATCGGTCGCTCATGCTCGCGTGATTGAATTCGGTTTCACTCATCACCCGATCGCCGGGATGCGCGCTCCGCATGTGCGCGAGGTATCGGTCGTAATTTGGAACGCCGAGGACGGCACGCACGAATGATGCTGACTGCGAAATTAAGGACATCATGAAATCGATCATCGGTTTGAAGTGCCGTTTGGCAGATATCGCTCGAAGAGCTCGAAGATACGCCGGTATTCGTCCGCCCACGAAGAAGGACGCACGAAGGCGTGATCCTCAACTGGGTATGCCGCGAGATCCCATCTTGTTTTGCCGAGCTCGATCAATCTCTGTGTGAGCCTGACAATGTCCTGAAAATGGACGTTGGTATCGACCATTCCGTGCGCCATCAGCAGCGGATCCTCGAGACCCTGTGCGAAGTAGATAGGAGACGACTGGTGGTACGCCAGCGTATCGTTTTGCGGGAGATTCAGGATGTCTGAGGTATAACCCTGGTTGTAGTGCGACCAGTCGGTGACACTCCTGAGCGCCGCACCCGCGCCGAAGTGCTTGGGCTCTGTGAACAGTGCCATCAGCGTAATGAACCCGCCGTAGCTGCCGCCATAGATTCCGATCCGCTCCGGATCGATGTGGTAAGTGCTGTTCAGGTAACGGGATGCGTCTACCTGGTCCTGAAGGTCACGGCCGCCCATGTGGCGGTAGATCGCCGTCCTCCAGTCCCGGCCGTAGCCATCCGATCCTCTGTAATCGAGGTCGAGCACCGTGTAGCCCTTGGACGCCAGGACCTGATTGACCATGTACTCGCGCGGATACTCCGACCAGAAGTTGCCAACGTTGTGGAGATAGCCCGCGCCGTGCACGAACACCACCGCCGCGCCGTTCG
>DASXYR010000419.1:0-13406 GCA_036502385.1 Gemmatimonadaceae bacterium | reverse complement strand
GCTGGCGCATCAGGTCAGCCGCTCCGGGCGGGAGCTTCTCCTGCGCTGCCGTCAATCCCACGAAAACCACCCGGTCGTCCGCGTCGGCGAGTGCTCCCATCACGGCTTTCTCCCTCGTCGTCGCGTCGCGAAGCATTAGTCTTGCGGCCTCTCGGCGCACGAGCGGGTCAGGGCTCGCGAGGTAGGTGGCTGCGGAAAATCCGGAGGGACTTGCCCCGAGCCGGCCGAGGAAGGCGAGGAGCTCGCGCTGAACAACCGGTGGCGCGTCTCCGATCCGCGCGGATACTAGCCCGCCAACGTCCTCTCCAAGGGACTGGATGAGATCGTAAAACTGTGTGCGGGTCTTGGCGTCCTCGTACAGGATCAAGGCCGCGATCAGCAATGGGACCGCCGGCAGGCCAATGCGTCGCGCAAACCGCCCAACGAGCGGGAGGTCAACGCGCTCCTGGGCGAGGAGCGAATCCAGGGTGCGCTCGGTAACCAGGAAGTCCCAGACCTGCGCGGCAGCGTCGGCATTGGGTGCGCGCTCCACCAAATCCAGCAGAACATCCGCCCTGCCTTGCTTCCAGAGTCCGATCATCGCCGATCGCACCTGCGGCCCCATCGCACCGACTTCAATGGCGATCTGAATCATTCGATTGGGCTCGCACTCGGTCGGAACCGCCTCACTCGGTGCTTTGTCGCTGACATTTTTCAGGCTCGACATGTTCTCGAGGACCTGTCGGTAGGCCTCAGGATTAGGGTCGTCGAGGGTCCAGTCGTCCAGAAGGCGACGCATGACGTCGCGGACCGTGGGATCAGTATGCTGGCGCGGCTCGCCCCCAGACGATGGGTGGTGCGCCAGCTTCGACAACATGCGCAGCATCGAGTGTGAGACGGTTTGTCCCTCCGCGGCTGACGCAGCTTTGACCAGGTCGATCACGGCTTCGACCGCGATGCCTTGCGACGCATCGAGCAGAAACTTTCTGCGCTGCATCTTGTCGCCGCCCATCTCGAGGAGCTTCTCGAGGGTCGATTCCTTCAGTGATCCGACCAGGCGCGAAACCCGCCGCTTGAGACCCGCGGCTTCCGGTCCATCGGACGAGCGCAGCTCCTCGCCGATTTGCAGCAGGTAGCCCACGATGACCTGGTCGTACGCGTCTTCCCGTTGGTGCTCGTCGATGGCCCGCGCAACGGTGGCAGGCTCGAGCGACTGGTTGTCGTCAGAGTCCTTGATCTCCGCGGATCCAGCCGACGTATCCGAGACGAGGGCGGCGCGGGCAAGGCCGATCCATAGCTGCGTCGATCGGCCGGCGGCCATCTGGTCCGGACTCGGCGGTTCGGCGCTTCCGTCGTCTTCGATCAGCTGAAGGCGATCGTAGGTGAGGGGGAAGAACCGCACGTGATCCCAAAGGTCGCCCACTCGATCGAGATCGTGCCCGATTGGCTTCTCTGTCCTCACAGGGTCGCTCGAGAGCTCCCTAAGCGCCTCTGCCAGCTCTTCGCGCTCGATGCCACGAATGAATTTCAGCGCGCCCACATGGTGGTTATGCAGCTTCTGCGCGAGCTCCTTGAGCACGGGGTTGTGCGGATCTGTGGCGACGCCTTCGATGATCAGCTGCCGCCGCGCGACGCCGATGGATAGCGCTTCACGATTCTCGTCGAACAGGAGGGCGAGGCGGTTTGCCACTCCGTCGATCGCTATGTCGAGGAGTGGATGCTTCAGAGGGTAAATCACGTGCTTGTTGAGCGTGATCGAGAACTCGACGAGAAAATCCGACAGCTCGCGTGACAAGGTCGCGACGGGAGGCCGCGAGGCGGGCGCTGCGGGAGCAGACGGCGGGATTGTCTGGGGCGGGTTCGTCATGCGCGGGTGCTTCGTCTAAGTTTTTACTATGTCAGGCGACACATACTCGACGCGTTGGAGGGTGCTCGCGTTACTGGGAATCGCGGAGCTTTTGGGAATGTCGCTCTGGTTCGCTGCCAGTGCCGTGTCCCCTCAGCTCCGATCGATCTGGGGCCTGACCGCCGGAGAGGCCGGCTGGCTCACCACCATCGTCCAGCTCGGGTTCGTCTGTGGCACCGCTGCCATTGCGGCTCTGAACCTTGCCGATCTCATCCCGGCGGGCCGGCTGTTCAGCGCCTCCGCCCTGTTGGGGGCGGCGGCGAACGCGGCGATACTGATCGTCCCAGGGTACCCGCCCGCGCTGGTGACCCGATTCCTGACCGGATTTTTCCTCGCCGGCGTGTATCCACCCGCGATGAAAATGATCTCCACCTGGTTCCGCGCGGAGCGCGGACTCGCGATTGGCGTGATAGTAGGGGCCCTCACGGTCGGCAAGGCGTTGCCCTACCTGATCCGCGCGATTCCTCATGTCGGCCTCAGGCCCGTTGTTCTCACGGCAAGCGCGGGCGCGGTTGCCGCAGCCGTGCTCGTCGCATTCGGCTACACGGAGGGGCCATTTCCATTCGCGTCGCGGCCCTTTTCGTGGAATCACGTCGCCGACGTCGTGCGGGTGAGAGAATGGCGTCTCGCGACCGCCAGCTATCTCGGGCACATGTTCGAGCTTTACGCCTTCTGGACCTGGGTCCCCGCGTTCCTGGCCGCAAGTGTCGCGGCCACCGCTGGTGGACGATTCCGGGCACCAAGGCTGATCTCGCTGCTCGCATTTGCGACGATCGCAGTCGGCGGGTTGGGATCCGTGTGGGGCGGGCTCTTCGCGGACAAGCGGGGACGAGAAAGGCTCGTCTCAATTTCGCTCGTCATGAGCGGAAGCTGCTGTCTGTTGAGCGGATTGCTCTTCGGTCGGCCGCTCTGGGTGCTTGGAGCGCTGGCGATGACGTGGGGTTTTTTTGTCATTGCCGACAGCGCGCAGTTCAGCGCGCTCGTGACCGAATCCGTACCAGCCCACGCGGTTGGCACGGCGCTCACGATTCAGACGTCTGCCGGATTTCTTCTAACGATGCTTCCAATGCAGATCGTTCCGCTGATCGCCCAACGCGCGGGGTGGCGGTGGGGGTTCACGCTGCTCGCGCTAGGCCCACTCGCGGGTATCGCCGCAATCAGGAATCTCGCCGCGCTGCGGCGATCAGAGCCAGTCGGCGCTAAGTTTTCGCCATCGACATAACCCTCTCACAGGAAATCGCAGATGCCAATGTTCAAGGGGTTCAAGGATTTTCTGCTGAAGCAAAACGTCGTTGCGCTGGCGATCGCCGTTGTCGTCGGCACGGCGCTGAACGCGCTCGTCAAGGCGCTGGTGGACGATTTCATCATGCCGATAATTGTCGCCATGGGTCCCGGCGGCGAGTGGCAGAAGGCCACGTGGAGCGTTGGGCCGGTGAAGTTCGGCATCGGAGATTTCTTTGCCGCCGTGATCAACTTCATCATCATCGGCTTTGTGGCGTGGCGAATCTCAAAGATCTTCATCAAGCCGGAAGCAGTTGCCCCCGTGAAGAACTGCCCGTACTGCCGGATGTCCATGGATCCCGCCGCGACCCGGTGCCCACACTGCACCAGTCAGGTGGCGCAGGCTTAGGACGCGGGGCTAGAGGGCGTAGCCGAGGGCTGCGCGCACCTCCGTCAGGAGCGTTTCGCCGGTGAAGGGTTTCTGGATGTAGGCGGTGATCTTTGCAACTTCCTTGTCCGGAAATACCTCTTCCTTCGGGTAGCCGGACATGAAGAGCACCCGGATGTCCTGGCTCAACTCGCGGAGCTCCTCCACCATTCCTCGACCACCGAGGTTCGGCATAGCGACGTCGGTAAGAACGAGATCGATCTCGCCGACGTGGCCCGCGGCGAGCCGAAGCGCGATAGCGCCGTCAGCTGCGTCGAGCACTCTGTAACCGTTGTGGGAGAGAATCTTTTTGGCGAGCGCACGAACATCCGCCTCGTCTTCCACGAGGAGAATTGTCTCGCCAATGCGCGGCGCCTGCTGCGCAACGGCAGCGCGGGATTTCTCGACGGTTGCCGCCGATTTTCTCTTCTTGAGGCTTGCCTCGGCTGCCGCGCGATCGAACGGCTCGAGCTTCGATGACGCGAGGAGCTGTCGGGCGAGAATCGAGGCGCGCCGCGACGCCCGCTGAATCTCGTCCAGCTCCCCGGCACTCTCCGGATCATCGCTCGCAGAAGCAAGAAGAAATTCCGCGTTGATCTGGATGACAGTGAGGAGATTGTTCAGCTCGTGTGCGACGAAGCCGGCAGTCCTGTTGGCTTCCTCTAGTGCGTGCGACCGGGGATGCGGCTCGGTGGCGGCTTGCTTCTTTTTTGGCGCACCGGAGCGGCGGGTGGATTTTTTCAGGCTCGAATCTCCTCGATTGGCAAAGCTCGACCGTCCTGAAAGTTAATCGATGCCGGAAATAGCGAATTTACTCGCACCCACTTGGCATGCGTGTGCGAGTATCGCCACTATTGATTGGTGCCGGCACCCCTCAAACATGGCGATTTCCAGGCGATAGTCGAATCCGCGCCGGAAGCCATAATCGTCTTCAACTTCGAGCATTTCCTCTACCTGAATCGGTTCGCATCCGAGCAGCTTGGATTCGAATCCGCGTCGCTGATTGGGCAGCCGATTATGAACTTCGTCCATCCAGACTCGCGGGCTTTTGTGATCGACCGGCTTGGACAGCTGGCGCGGACGGGAAAATCTGCGGGACCCATGGAGGTCCGATTCGTATCCAGGGATGGAAGGGAAATTCCCGCTGAGGTGGTGTCCGTTCCTATCTCATTCGAGGGACAGTCAGCGATCCTTGGCTTCATCCGCGACATCTCGCAACGGATCGAAAGCGAGCGTGCCCTGCGTGAGAGCGAACAGCGATTCGGCAATGCCTTCACGTATTCCCCGCACGGGATGGGGATTGTCGGCCTCGACGGCCGCTGGATGCGCGTGAACAAATCGCTGTGCGAAATGCTTGGCTATTCCGACGAAGAGCTGCAGACACTCACTGTCCGCGCCGTGACGCACCCCGACGATGCGGAAGAAGATGTCCAACTAACCGAACGTCTCGTTTCCGGAAGCAGCGATAGCTACCAGCGCATCAAGCGTTACTATCGGAAAGATGGCGAGATGATCTGGGTGTCCGTCGCCGTATCGGCCGTGCACGACCAGAGTGGCAAGACCATGTACCTCATTGGTCAGGTGGAGAATATCACTGCCCGCCGGGAGCTGGAGCGGCAAAGCCTGCAGGCTGAGCGTCTGGCGGGAGTTGTGGAAACGACGATCGCCGTTGCGCACGAAATGAACAATGTGTTGACCGTACTCGCGATGAATGCGGAGCTTCTCGCCACCAATGCATCGCCAGAGGAAGTTCCAGAGGTCGCGGCGGAGATTCTGGTGGCATCGAACCGGATCGCGGAGACCGTAAAGCGCCTTCGCCATGTCGCGGATCTGAAATCAGTGGCCTACATAGGCGACAGGAAGATGTTGGATCTTTCGTCCAAACCGCCAAAGGCGACCAACGACGGCGGATAACACCGATCAAATGCCGCTTGGGAACGTCTCCGGCGGCTCGAGGTCATGCCACTCCTCGGGCCTTTCGAGTGGCTCCAACGCGCGCGTCTCGTCAAAGTGGAGGACAGCGTCGAACTGCTCCCGAATATTTGCGCGGAAGTAGTGGCTGAGACGCTCTGTCTCCGGCCGATAAATGACTCCGATCGCGCGCTCGAGACGTGGCTTCGAGAGAAGGGCCGTTTCTCGCGCCTCCTGCGACAGTGAAAGGAAAAAGCGTGGAATACCGGTTTCATGGAAACCGAGTTCGTAGCTTTCGGGAAGGGCAGGGTTTACACGTTTGCGCTCTCCGGGCTCATCCCACTCGTGAGCGGCCATAACGGTTCCCGTGTAAGTGGTGAAGCCTACACCAACAGCTTGTTCGCGGTATTTCTGTCGCAGCAGCTGTCCGACGTTCAGCTCGCCTCGGGCTCCCATCTCCGTCGCGCGGGCGTCGCCAAGGTGGGAGTTGTGCGCCCACAGGACAATCTTCGATTCACGGCCGCTGCGCCGAAGATATGGCATGAGCGCGTCGACAGTCTCCGCCATATGGGTATCGCGTAGATTCCACGACGACAGTCGGCCGCGAAACATCGACCTGTAATATTCCTCCGCGTTCATGACGAGTCGCGCGTTCTGCTCGGCGTCGAAGAAATCGTCGCCCTTCCCGCGAGCCGCCAGATCCATTGACTTGCGCTGCATCTCCACGAGCTGATTGACGGCTTCATCCTCGCACGAGCGCGTGAGCTCGAAGCTCGCGGCATAGCCGTACGCCTGACTGTCCTCACCGAAATGCTCGAAGCAGGCGTACCTGTATCTCGCGCGCTTTGCCGCTTCGGGATCGACTCGATCCAGATACTCGATCACTGCACCGATCGAATGGAACATGCTGTAGAGATCCAGCCCGAAAAAACCGGCCTTCGCTTTTTCGGGGAGGCCCGAGTTGACGTCTCTCAGCCATTCCACGAAATCGAGCACTACCGTGTTGCGCCACATCCAGGTTGGGAACCGCTCGAATCCGCTCAGCGCGCTGTTCGCATTTGCGTCATCGTTGTCTCCGCGAACGTATCGATTGACTCTGAACGCGTCGGGCCAATCGGCCTCGACCGCGACGGCGGTAAATCCCTTTTCGGCAATCAAACGCCGCGTGACGTCGGCTCGCGCCTCGTAGAAGTCGTGCGTGCCGTGCGAAGCTTCTCCGAGCAGCACGAGATTGGCGTCGCCGACCAGATCCATCAGCGGTCGGTAGTCGCTCTCATCGCCGCGGAGTGAGTGCACGAACGGGGTTAGGTCGTCCTTCGCCATATTGGCGCCATTCGCAACGACCGAACCATCGGGCTCTGAAACCCGCGGTCGCTGGCTGGCAAAAACCTGCGCTCGTACATTAGCAGGCATGGCCAAGACTGACGAAGCCCCGCTCGTCGGCCGGAGCGCTGAGCTCGCGCTGTTGTCGAAGACGATCGACGAAGCCGCGAAGGGTGCGGGGCGGTCGGTTTTTCTTGTGGGCGAAGGAGGAATCGGCAAGACGCGGCTCGCCGCCGCCGCTGCCGAGCGCGCGGCCAAGCACGGCTGGACCGTGGCGATCGGACGGGCATATCCCGTAGAGACGGGCGTTCCGTACGCGCTTTTCTCGGACGCGCTGCTTCCGCTGCTGCGGGACCTGGAGCCGACCACTCTTGCGGTTCTAACCCGCGGAGGAGCGGCGGCACTTGGCCACATCTTTCCCACTCTCGGAGCGCCGGGAGAGAGGGACCGCGCATCGGCCGGCGCAGATCCCTCGGAGCTGAAGGCGCGGCTGCTCTGGAATTTTACGCAGCTTCTCGGCCGGCTCGCATCCAGGCAGCCCCTGTTTATCGTGCTCGAGAATCTCCAGTGGGCGGACGCGTCCTCTCTCGAGCTCCTGCACTTCGTGGCGCGGCAGATTCAGAGCGAGAAAATTGTTTTGCTCGGCACCTACAACGAAGCGGACCGAGAGCTGAATCCAGTCCTTCGGAGCACCGAACAGTCGCTTGTGGGACTCGGCGCCCTCATCGTGGTGCGGCTCGGTCCTCTTCAGCAAGGTGATGTCGAAGAAGTGGTCCAGCAGACCTTTGGCGTCGACAAAAGCGCTACGCGGCAGTTCTCGGCGACGCTCTATGACTGGACGCGCGGCAACCCGTTTTTCGTGGATGAGACTCTCAAGTCTCTGACCGAATCGGGAATACTGAGTCGGCGCGACGGCAGGTGGACTGGCTGGGACACCAGCAAGCTGCAGCTTCCCTCGACAATCCGTGATGTAGTCAAGGTCCGCATTGATCGGCTGTCGACCAACGCGCGGACGCTGGCAAATCTGGCCGCAGTGATCGGCACGCGCGCGCGACACGAGACGCTCGCGACGGTCTCTGGTTTGTCAGAGCCGGAGATCATATCCAGCCTTGATGAGCTGCTTGCGCACCGGGTGCTGGCGGAGGCTTCCGGCGGAGATGCGATTCAATACGACTTCACGCATCCACTTCTACAGCAGGTGATCTACGGAGAGCTTGGGCAGGCGCGCGCTCGCCTTCTGCATGCGACGGCGGCGGAAGCGCTCGAGTCGCTGTATGGTGACGCCGCGCCCTCCCACGCCGACGAGCTCGCGCTGCATTTCGCGCGTGCGCACTCCAAAACGCTGGCTCAGAAAGCAGTGAGGTATCTCTATGCCGCTGGACGCGCGGCGATCGAGAAATATGCAAACAGGGAAGCGGCCGACTATCTCACGGCGGCGCTGGAGCATCTGGATAACGATCCGACGATCGCCGATGCGCCGCGCGAGGAAATTCTCACCACGCTCGCACGGACGCGTCAGCGTCTCGGTGAGTACGATACCGCGATGACCCTCTGGGCACGTGCCCGCGAAGAGGCGGCGACGCGCGGTGAGCGTGGCGTGGTGGCTGACATCGACCACCGGATGGGACTCGCGTGTTATTGGAGCGGGAGATTCGCGGACGCGCTCGCCCACTATGAATCCGGACTCGTCGAAGCCGAAGCGTCGGCGGACCGCGCGACAACCGTGAGGCTCCGCCTCGCCAAGGGGATTGCCCTTCAGGATCTCGGCCGCCTCAAGGAGGCTCAGGTTGAAGTAGAAGCCGCACTCGCATCTGCCGCCGAGGCCGGAATGCGAAACGATTCGCTTCTCTCTCGAGCCCACCGCGCGCTGCTTCTCCTATACACCTGGACGGGTCCGCTCGACCTGGCGAGGGAACACGGTGCGCGGGCGATTGCATATGCCGAGTCCGCAGGCCAGCGGATGCTGGAGTGGACGGCGCACTGGGGGATGGCTCTGCTCGCCGGTGTGTCCGGCGACGCGCCGACCTTTCTCGAACACCTGGACGCCAGCGACGGACTCGCGGAGCAGATGCATTCGCCGCTGCTGCCACTCTGGTCGGCCGAGCTCCGCGTCCAGTATCACTCCGGGACGGGAGATTGGGATGCCGCACTCCAGATCGCGGAACGGGCAATTACTCTCGCAAAGAGCTTGAGTCAACGGACATTGCTGCCTCGCCTCTACGTCTGGTCGGGCTTGATCTATCTGTGGCGTGGCGACGAGGACAAGGCGAAGAGGTATTTCGACGAGGCGTGGAAGCTGGCCGGCGCGGAGAAGGCAGGCTCACTCGAAGGGGCGGGCGATCGCGCGCTGGATGTCCCGTCGATAGTGCCCGCGCATCTCGGCATGGCATCGTGGTACATGGCGAAAGGCCACACGTCGGAGGCACTGCGGATCGGCGAAGCAGGCCTGGCAATAGCCGATCGAACCGGGTACATGGTTTGGGCGCTGCAATGGCTTCTGCCAACCATCGGCGAGGCGGCACTGGCGGGACGCCACTTCAAGACGGCGGCGACGCATCTGAATCGGATGAGGCGTGACGCTGGACGTTTGAACCACAGGCTCGGCCTTGCGTACGCCGATGCGTGTGACGGATTGCTCGCCATGTTCAGGGATCACGATCCGGCGCGGGCTATCGAGCTGTTGTCGTCGGCGGTCGAACAGCTGGAGGCGCTGCCGTTTCCACCCCAGGCAGCGAGAATCCGCAGGCGGCTCGCCGGCGCGTACGTGGAAGTCGGCGACCGTGATGAGGGAATGCGCCAGCTGCGAAAGGCGCACGACGTCTTTGCGAAGGTCGGAGCGACGGTAGAGTTGGAGGGCACACGTGAGGAGATGCGCGAGCTCGGTCTGCGACTTCCACCAAAATCCGTGACGACCGGGGCGGGAGGACTAACGGGACGCGAGGTCGAGATTGCGCGGATGGTGGCATCGCGGAAGTCCAACAAGGAAATCGGCGGCGCGCTTCAGATTTCCGCGCGTACTGTGAGCACGCACCTCTCCAACATTTTCGTAAAGGTGGGCGTCGGATCTCGCGGGGAGCTGGCGGATTTCGTCCGGCAGAACGGGCTGCTGGAGAGCTGAACCGCGAGCGCAGGAAGCCTGTCGAGTACATTTTCTGGCATGATCGAAGACATTCTCGCCGAGATTGAGGCGGACACCTCCCTCAGGACAGGGGAACGGTTCGCCGCAGTGACCGCCCGATATTTCGAATCCACGCGAAGCGGCAAGGGACAGGTTTCCACGGCGCGATCGGCCGAGGAACTGGCGCGCCGATTCGAGGAGGAATTTCCCCTCGAGGGCCGGCCGGTCGAAGAGATAATCGCGCGCCTGGAACGCGACATCCTTCCCGATGCCAATAAGTACTATCACCCGATGTACATGGGGCATCAAACGTCCGCTCCGCTCCCGGTGGGCGTGTGGATGGAGAGCGTGATCGGCGCGCTCAATCAATCGCTCGCGGTGTCGGAGATGTCTCCAACCGCCACTGCGATCGAGCACCGCATCGTGAGATGGTTCTCGACGCTTGCCGGATACGGAGAGGAATCGGGAGGGACACTCACCTCCGGCGGGACGGAAGCGAACTTTACGGCGATGCTGGCGGCGAGGAATTCGGCAATTCCGAATGCGTGGGAGGAGGGTAATGGGGCCGATCCTCCATACGTCGTTTACGGCGAACACGCGCACTACGCGGTGACGCGCGCGATCGGCCAACTCGGATTGGGGAAGCGTCGAGGGATCCCGATCGCCTCGCGGAAGTTCAGAATGGATACCGATCTGCTGCTCGACGCGCTCGATCGCTTGGAGAAGGAAGGGAAGGGGGTGATGGCCGTGGTTGCTACAGCAGGAAGCACGGCGACGGGATCCTTCGATGATCTGGAGACAATCGGAACGATCTGCAGCGAGCGAGGTCTGTGGCTGCACGTCGACGGCGCGCACGGGACGAGCGCGCTGCTATCGAGCCGTCCCCCGAAAGCGCTCGGCGGATTGAAACAATCGCGCTCGCTCGCGTGGGACCCCCACAAGATGATGCTGCTGCCGCTCGCGGCGGGCATGGTGCTGACGCGCAACGAGCGTGATCTCGATCTCGCGTTCGCACAGCAGGCGCCGTACCTGTTTCACGCCGGTAAGTCGTCCCGTGTCATCGATCAGGGCGTGCGCAGCTTTCAATGCTCACGCCGGGCCGATGTGCTCAAGCTGTGGTTCGTCATCCAGCGCTTCGGGTCCCGCGGCCTCGGCGCGCTCTACGATCATCTGTGCAACACCGCTCGGCTCCTTTACGATGCAATCGAGGAGCGAAAAGATTTTGAGAACATCCACGAGCCCGAGTCGAACATCCTTTGCTTTCGTTATGTCGGGAACCGCTCCGTGAGTCGCGACGGGAACTCAGGCGAGGCCGCGGGGGATCGCATCGACGCGCTCAACCGCGAGCTGCGACCGCGCTACAACAAAGAGGGAAGCGGGTGGATTACCGCGACCGTTCTCGAGGGGAGGCCGGTGCTCCGGGTAACGATGATGAATCCGCGAACGGGCATCGATCACGTGAACGCGCTGCTCGATGGGTTGGCGGCGAAGGCAAAGGAAATAGAATCAGGCGCCGAACTCCACGCGGTGCCGCTCGCGACCGGCCCACGCGATGATCGCGGCGGCGGAAAAAACCGTTAGCGCCATTATTGCCATCGACTGAGCGTAGCTGGTACGCGCGGCGAGCAGAGCCTCGAGGTATCCGACCGAGCTCGCCAGCAGCACTCCGCATTGATAGGCAAAACCGGGCATGAAGCCGCGCACGGAATCCGGTGAGAGCTCGGTGATGTGCGCGGGAATAACCCCCCACGCGCCTTGCACCATGAATTGCATCGCGAACGCGCCTATGACGAGCCCCACGATCGACGGCGAGAACGCCCACAGCGGGATCATCAGGATCGCGAGCACGAGCGCCAGGACGATCGAGCGGCGACGGCCGATCCTGTCGGAGAGGTAGCCGAAACACACGCCTCCGATGATTGCGCCGATCATCGAGAACGCGGTGAGCGCCGCGCGCTTCTGCGGCGAGAATCCCCAATCGCGCTGGAGAAATGTCGGATACATGTCCTGCGTGCCGTGCGAGACGAAATTCATTCCCGCCATGAGGAGCGTCAGGTAGAGAAAGAGCTTCCAGTGGGAAACGATCCCGCGGCCGAGACTGCTCCAGTCCTTGTGTTTCGTCCGCTCCCAGACCTCCGACTCCTGAACGCGATACCGGACGAACAGCGCGAGAAGCGCCGGCAAGCCGCCGATGAAGAACATTGGCCGCCAGCCCCAGCGTGGAAAGACGAAGAAATAGCATACGGCGGCGAGGAGGTATCCGGTCGCGTAGCCTTCCTGCAGCAGGCCCGACAACACGCCCCGGCTCTTGGTCGGAGCTTTCTCCATCGCGAGCGAGGCACCGACGCCCCATTCGCCACCCATCCCGATTCCGAATAGCGCGCGCAGGAGGACGAACGTCGCGTAGTTGGGCGCAAATCCGGAAAGAACTTCCACGATCGAGAAGAAGACGAGGTCGATCATGAGCGGGAGCTTCCGCCCGTACCGGTCCGCCATCAGTCCGAAGATGAACGCGCCGATCGGCCGGAACGCGAGCGTCACCGTGATCGTAAGCGCCATCTGCGCATCGGTCTTGTTGAATTCCTTCGCGATTGCCGTGAGCGCGAAAACGACGAGAAAAAAATCGAAAGCGTCGAGGGTCCAGCCGAGGAAGCTGGCGAAAACCGCGGCGCGGTGTCCGCGCGGTGCGGTGCGGGAGAGCGAAGACGGGGTCAGCGCGTCGATGCTTGCCATGCAAAAATATGCGCCAATCGCAATGCGGGAGGAATGTCTCGCGGCTCCGACGCGTGGGACGTTATTGTTCCCAGATGCGCAAAATCATAATCATCAGCCTGTGTGGAATTGCCTGCGCTCCGCCCTCTCGGCCCCCACAAAGTCCAGGCGTCCAGACCGTTGCCACTGCTCCGTCCGTCAACACCGAAGAAACTGCCGTGGCGCCGGACGCCGTTGCCGACACACTCCTCGCGGATATCCGATCGTTCGATTCGACGATCGCCGTCGATCTCCGGTATGCCACGTCGAACAATTTCACCGGAGCACCCCTTCCCGGCTATGAAGCGAATCGCGCGTATCTGCGACGCGAGGCCGCCGCGGCGCTGGCGCGGGTCCAGAAGGAGCTGAATCCCCGAGGGCTCGGACTCAAGATCTTTGATGGTTATCGTCCCGTTCGCGCGACGCTTGCGATGGTGGATTGGACGGCGCGCGTTCATCGTCCAGATCTTCTAACCGATGGCTACATCGCAAGCCGCTCGCGTCACAACCTTGGGCTTGCGGTAGATCTCACCCTGATCGAGCTGCCGAGCGGACATGAGCTCGAGATGGGAACACCCTTCGATACGTTCTCTTCCGCCGCGCACACGGCGAACGCGTCGGGACTGGCCGCGACCAACAGGCAGAAGCTGAAGTCGGCGATGGAAGCGGAGGGATTTGTGAACTACGACCAGGAGTGGTGGCACTACACGTTCAGCGTGCCGAACCCTCTGCGCTTTGACCGTCCGATCCGATAGCTGATCGCGTCGCAG
>DASXYR010000418.1:0-2679 GCA_036502385.1 Gemmatimonadaceae bacterium | reverse complement strand
GCGTCTTGTTCGCCCTAACCGGCCGCCCTGCCGAGAGCCAGTTTGAACGACCTGCGATTCTCAACGCGCTGTGATCGGCCGCACTCTGGCGAATGGCTGCGACAACTGCATCCGTCCTCACAGCGCGGACGGATGTGCGGGCTCCGTTTCGAGCGGGCCGCCCGTGGCGCCTGGCATATCGTCATCCGCATGCCGCGGCCCGATTATACGTGGCCGCGAACGGCCGGAAACCGCGTTCCACTCCTTGCAAGAGTGAACCGGAACGACCTTTCCCGGATTCGACCTGTGATCGGGGTCGAACACACCACGCAGCTCGCACATCGCGTTAAGCGATGACTCGGAGAAGATGGATTCCATGTACCCCATCTTGTCGAGTCCGACTCCGTGCTCGCCCGTGATGCTTCCTCCGACGTCGATACAGGCGCGCATGATCTCCGTCATCGCCTTGTGGACGCGCTCGCTCTCGTCGGGGTCGTCGGCGCTGTAGGCGATGTTGGGGTGGAGGTTGCCGTCGCCGGCGTGAAACACGTTGCAAACGAGCACGTCGTACTTCTCGCTGATGGCGTGGATGGTCGCGAGAATGTCGCTCAATCGCGTCCGCGGAATGACCGCGTCCTGGACGATGAGGTGGGGAGCGAGCCGTCCCATGGCTCCGAAAGCCTTTTTGCGCCCCTGCCACAGCTTGAGGCGCTCGGCGTCGTCGCGCGCAACTTTCACATTGCGGGCGCCGCCATCGAGACAGATCTGGCGGACGACCTCGAGATCCGCGGCAACTCCTGCCTCCAGACCGTCGAGCTCGATCAGCAGAATTGCCTCCGCATCCTTCGGATAGCCGGCGGCGTAGATCGACGATTCGACGACGCGAATCGTCGGCCCATCCATGAACTCGAGCGCGGCAGGCACGATGCCGGAGGAAATAATCGAGGATGTCACGCGCGCCGCGGCGTCGATCGACATGAAATCGGCCAGCAGCGTCCGAACCGTCTGCGGCCGCGGCGTGAGCCTCACAGTGATGTCGAGCGCCAGGCCGAAGCACCCTTCTGAGCCAATGAACGCCCCGCGAAGGTCGTAGCCATCGCGCTCGCCGATCCTGCTCCCAAGCTCCACGACTTCACCGCTTGGCAGAATGACCGTCATTGCCAGAACGTGATTAAGCGTGACTCCATACTTGAGGCAATGCGGGCCTCCCGCGTTCTCGGCCACGTTCCCGCCGATTGTGCACGCGGCTTCGCTCGACGGATCGGGCGCGTACAAGAGCCCGTGAGGAGCTACGTGCTTGTTGAGACGCAGATTGACCACGCCGGGCTCGACGGTTGCGCGACGATTCTCGACGTCGAGTGAGATTATCTGCTTGAGCCGATGCACTCCGATGACGACGATGTCGTCGGCGAGCGCTCCGCCGGAGAGACCGGTGCCGGCGCCGCGCGGCACGAATGGCAAGCCTTCGGCGGCCAGCAATCGGACGACGGCGATCGTCTCGTCACGGTTCCCCGGGAAGACAGCCAGTCTGGGCTGACGCCGATATCCAGGAAGCCCATCGGAATTGTAGACCAGCAGCTCGCTCGGGCGGCCAAGGACGTGCCGCTCGCCTACGATATCGGCCAGACGCTCTGCGACCGTGGACGCGTTCGACTGGCTCGGCAGGGTCATCCCTCAAATCTAGCTATTCATCTTCCCTGGGCGTGGCGACGACGAGGTGAAGCGCGTCACGCTCGATCCTGTAATCGAGCGGCGTTTGCATTCTCTTCAGCTCACCATCAACGCCGATTGTCGCGTGCGAGCGAGTGAGGTCGATTCGGCAGCTGTCCACGATAAAGTTTTCGAACTCCGGAAGCATGGACGCCTCCTTCGTGCCCTTCGCGATAGCAGCCATCGCGATCGTAAAGAGACGGGCCTTGCCGCGTCCCTTGACGATCATCACGTGGAGACCGCGCCGCCCGTTCTTAACCCTGCTTCCGAGAGTCGGCATCTTGAGCTCGCGCTCTCCGACACCGATGAAGACCAACGAGGACCGATAGCTCTTTTTCACTCCTTCCACCTCGAGCGTCACCGTAAAAGTGCGAAGCTGCGACATCGTCTTGACCACCGCGATCATGCTGGCGATGGTGTAGCCAGCGTATTTCTCGAGCCGCTCGCGATCGCGCACGAAGGTGACATACGCGCCGATGGAGCTCGTATTGAGAAAGACGCAATCGTTGACGTACCCGATGTCGGCGCCTACGGTAACCCCACCGGCGGCCGCGATCGCTGCCTCGCCGAGGTCGGTCGGAATGCCGTGATCCTTCGCGAAATGATTGAGAGTTCCGCCGGGAAGGATCGCCAACTCGACATTTGTATTGGCGACGAGGGCGGCGGCAGTAGCGATTGTCCCGTCGCCGCCGGCGACGAGGATTCGCTTCGTTCCCCCATCGATTGCCGTCTTCAGCGCCTTTTCCATGTCACCCGGCTGGACGTCCTCGAGATCGAATCCGGCTTTGGCCAACGCATCGCGGGCTGCTTCGGCGTTGCCACAGGCGGAATTGAGAAAGGCTTTGAGGTTCGGGGGCATGCGGGAAGCGGGGAAGCGGGGAAGCGGGGAAGCGGGAAGGCGGGAAGGCGGGAAGAAATTAGCCTTATACAAGAAAGACGCCGACCAAATTTGGCCGGCGTCCTCTCGAAGTGCTCTGGTGGCAGTTCTCG
>DASXYR010000417.1:0-3074 GCA_036502385.1 Gemmatimonadaceae bacterium | reverse complement strand
TGCTTCTTTCCGAACGCGCTCTGGATGCCGATTGTCCCATCCACCACTCCGCCCGCGGTCGACATCTGATTCGCCGCGAAGCGGACGTCGGCCTGATAACCGCTGTTCAGGTTGACGATGATCTCGTCGGCCTTGGACATCTTGACGACCTTCTCCACCAGCGCCTGCGCCTGGTCGCGCGGCATCACTGCTCCGTCGGGCATAACGCGCTCGGCGCGCTCGATCAACCGGCGCGGCGCCGTTCTCACGAAATCAGAGCGGCTCATGCCTTCCTCCCGGTGTTGATCACGTTGATGTTGCGGAAACGGCTCGGCACGCAGCCATGACTGACGGAGTTCGACTGTGGCGGCTGTCCCTTGCCGTCGTTGAACGCGCCGCCCATGAGGTAACTCTTCTGGCCGCCGATCATGTCCATGGAGTTCCAGAAATCCGGCGTCCGCATCTGATACGCGACATCCTTGAGCGCGCCGACGATCTTGCCGCCCCTGATCTCGTGGAACACCTGCCCGCCGAACTGCGCGTTGTAGCGCTGCTGATCGATCGAGAACGATCCATTGCCTTCGATCGCGATGCCTCTGTCGGTGGCGGCGATGATGTCCTCGTAGCTCTGCTCCTTGGCGCCGGGAAGAAGCGAGACGTTCGGCATCCGCTGAAACTGCACCGACGACCAGGAGTCGGCGTTGGAGCACCCGTGCGATCGCGCCGGCTTACCCTGTGTGTCGTACCACCACTTGAGCCACGCTGCCTGCTCGCGCGTCGTCTGGTAGTCGTTTACGATGCCGTTCTTGATGATGAGAAAAGTGTCGGGTTTCACGCCTTCGTCGTCGTAGCCGATTGTCGCGCATCCGCCTTCCTGCGAGCGGTCGCCCTGGATGTTCATGAAATCGGGGCCGTAACGGAACTTGCCGAGCATCTTCTCGGGGGGCGCGACGAAACTGGTGCCGGCGTAGTTGGCCTCGTAGCCGAGCGCGCGGTCGAGCTCCGTCGGGTGGGCGATGGATTCGTGGATCGTAAGCCAGAGGTGCGTTGGATGCAGCACGAGATCGTAGCGGCCGACCTCGACCGATTTGGCGCTCAGCTTCTGCACTGCCTGCTCCGCCCACTTGCCCGCGTTGCCGACGAGATCCTGCTCCAGCACGTACTCCCAACCGCGACCCGCGGGCTCGACGACGTTGCCCCGCGTCTGGAAATCAGAGTTGTCAGGTGCGACAGCGGTGATCGTGAACGGAACCGCAACCCGGACGATCGTCTGCGAGATCACCGATCCTTCCGTCGAGGCGAAGTTGCGATCTTCCTTCACGAACAGCAGCCCGGAGTTCACGAACTTCACTCCCTTCACCTTCAGCGCCTCGGCGTTCGCTCTCAACAAGAGGTCCGCGCGCTGTTCTATAGGTATGGTGAACGGGTCGATCTTGAACGAGCTCTTCCACGTCGCGTTCGGGTACGCTTGCACCGGCGTGAGCTGCACGGCCTGGTCGCGCGCGACGCGATTCGCCTTGGCGATCGCGACGGCCTCGCGCGCCGCCGCGGCGACGCCATCGGGCGTGAGAGTCTTCGTCGCGCCGAATCCCCACGTTCCGTCAACGAGCGCGCGCACGCCGGCGCCGATGTTGTCGATGTCGGCTGTGTTCACGATCTGCTGCTCGCGCGTGAACACGATGCTGTTGCGGTAGCGACCAATGCGGACGTCCGAGTAGCTCGCGCCCGCCGACTTCGCCGTGTTGATAGCCGTCATCATCAGACCGCGGATGACGTCGTCCTGGGGAAGCTCGACTTCCGGCGTCCGAAGGATTCCGCCAAACGCCTTGCCTGGTGAGAATGCGCCTGTCGCGGCGACGGCCGCGGCCGCAATTCCGGTTTGTTTGATGAAATCGCGACGTGTCTTTTTCATGGCTCTCTTTTGGGTTATTCGACTAATATCGGGAGCGGTCACGCCCGTGGCAATCCGCCGCCACCTCGGCTAGGTTGGCGTATGCCGAGCAAGGGTCTCGAAGGTGTAGTGGCGGCGACGACGCGCCTCAGCAAGGTCGATGGCGAGCGCGGGGAGCTGGTCATCGCCGGCTTCCCAGTTGGCGAGCTCGCCGCGCACGCGACGTTCGAGGAGACGACGCTGCTCCTCTGGAACGGCGATCTTCCCACGAAATCGCAGCTCGACGCCTTCCACGTCGAGCTGGCTGGTCAACGCGCCCTCGCGCCGACGACGATGTCGCTCCTCCGGGAGTGCGCGCGCGCCGCCGTCGATCCCATGGATGCGCTTCGCATGGCCGTCGATACCATATCGCTCAGCTCGAGCGAAGCATCGGCGATCGTGGCGCGTGTGCCGACGATCGTCGCGGCATTTTTCCGACTAAGCCAGAAACAAGAACCGATTGAGTCACGGAAGGACCTCGGTCACGCCGCGAATTTCCTCTACATGCTGAGCGGCAAGGTTCCAGACGCCGAGCGGGTGCGTGCGCTCGAGACGTACCTCAACACGGTGGTCGATCATGGCTTCAACGCGTCGACTTTCACGTGCCGAGTGATCACGTCGACGGGATCGGACCTGGTGTCGGCGGTGGTGGGGGCGATCGGCGCGCTCAAGGGTCCGCTTCACGGTGGAGCGCCGGGTCCGGCGCTCGAGATGGTGTTCGAGATCGGCGACGCGTCGAAGGCGGAAGCATTCCTGCGCAAGAAGATCGAGAGCGGGGAACGGCTCATGGGATTCGGACACCGCGTCTACAAGGTACGCGACCCTCGCGCCGATGTACTTGGCGCAGCGGCCGAGCGTCTGTTCACCCGCGCGGGCGACATGAAGCTCTACACGCTTGCGCGCTCCGTCGAGACGACGGCGGTTCGCCTGCTCGAGGAGTACAAGCCCGGACGGCACCTCCAGACAAACGTCGAGTTTTATACGGCGCTTCTTCTTCACGGGCTTGGACTCGAGGTTCCGCTGTTTACGCCGGTCTTCGCGATGAGCAGGGTCAGCGGTTGGATTGCCCACGCGATCGAGCAGCGCGCGGAGGGCCGGCTGATTCGGCCGCAGTCGGAGTATGACGGGCCGACGGGCCGGAAGTGGACGCCGGTCGCGGATCGCG
>DASXYR010000416.1:0-9991 GCA_036502385.1 Gemmatimonadaceae bacterium | reverse complement strand
CAACCTGCTGATTACAAATCAGCTGCTCTGCCAATTGAGCTACGTCAGCAACAAACAGCGATTTTTCATCGCAAGCCAAGTAGAATAGCCAACTTAGACATTGTAGTCAACCGGGTTGCGGTGACGGCCTGTGACCCGTCTTTCCGCTATGGAAGTCGCCACCGAGACCCCCACTGCACCCGGCCACGAACAAGCACACCGGCGACGAGATACGCTTCCGGCGCTCACGGGTCTCAGGTTCATCGCCGCGCTGCTCGTGGTCCTCTTCCATTACCAGTTTCTCGTTCCCGGCCTGAGCCAATCGACCGCGCCAGGCGCGCGCGTGATCCAGGCCGGCTTCGTCGGCGTAAGCATCTTCTTCGTATTGAGTGGGTTTATCCTCGCCTACACCTACCTCGATTCTGATGGCATGATGCGCACCACGGTGGCCGCCTTCTGGCACGCGCGTTTCGCGCGCATCTACCCCGCCTATGCGCTAGCGCTGGCGCTTGCACTCCCGATCTTCATTGATGTCGCGGTAATTCGGCCCGTCGGCGTGATTCATCTGTCCGACTTCATCAAGGCGACGGTTCTGACACCGACCTTGCTCCAGGCGTGGACTCCCAAGAAGGCGTGGATGTGGGACGGACCGGCGTGGTCACTGTCGGTCGAAGCGTTCTTTTATGCGCTCTTCCCCTTCATC
The DNA here is from genome assembly GCA_036502385.1 of Gemmatimonadaceae bacterium. Taxonomy (GTDB): domain Bacteria; phylum Gemmatimonadota; class Gemmatimonadetes; order Gemmatimonadales; family Gemmatimonadaceae; genus UBA4720. Next base: position 9,309 of record DASXYR010000416.1, on the reverse strand, counting down.
GCCGTGGCAATCGCGCGCCGGCCGCTCCGACAAATCGTCGCGATAGGGTGCTTCGCCGCGATCTGCGCCATTGCAGGTCCATCGGTCTATGCATTGACGATTCCGTCGGGAATCTGGCGGGTGACGACTGCCACGTACGGCCCATGGGTCGCGACTCTCAAGTTCCTACCGCTCTTTCACCTACCCGAATTCGTGATTGGGATCTGTACCGGCACGATCTTCATCCATCGACACAACGCCGACAGCAAACGCGACTCCTTTGCGTGGATCACGCTGCTCGTCACCGCTGCGGTCGCGGGCATTCTCGCCGTAAGCGACCACATACCGTTTCTCTTCCTGCAGGATGGGGCGCTCGCGCTGCCTTTTGCGGCTTTGATCTATTGTCTGGCGTTACAGCGAGGGCTTCTTGCAAGAGCCCTTTCTACGCGCGCGGCACAGCTACTTGGAGGTGCCAGCTACTCGTTATACCTGCTTCACCTTCCCCTCGGGACTTACCTCACGATCAGTGGGAAGCTGCTCGGATTTGCCTGGCTGTCCGGCTGGGTTGGGGTTGCCGTGTACGTCACCATTGCGATCGGAGCGGCGCTCACGGTCTTCGTGCTGATCGAGGAGCCGTCCCGGAGATGGCTGCGCGCGAGATACGAAGCGAAAGTCCTTCGGTCGCCGCCGCGTGCGGGACTGCATCCCGCAATTGTGTACGCAGTCGCGCTGGCGAAATCGACGTCAGTGCGAGAGGTGCTGAGTCACCGGTACGGGAAGGCCACGCTCGGCTGATTCAAATCAGCGCAGCTTCTTCCATTTCGTTCCCTGCGGGCCGTCCTCGATCGCAATTCCCCGCCCCTCGATCTCCGCCCGAATCGCATCGGCCTGGGCAAATTCCCTCCTCGCGCGGGCGTCCTTGCGCGCGGAGAGCTTTCCCTCGACCCATTGCGCGAGCTCTGGATCAGGACCGGCCGCCTCCGGCACAACGTCGAGGACCGAATTGATTTTCGAGAACACCTCACGCGCTCTCTCCAGCGCGCGCCGGTCGACACCGTTGCGATCGAGCTCGGCGTTCGCCCTTCTGATGAAAGTGAAGAGCGCGCCAAGCGCTATTGGGGCGTTGAGGTCGTCGTATAGCGCGGCGACCACGGCCGCTTCGGCGTCGTCGGCCACCTGCTCCAGCTCGGGAGTGGCGCTCTTCGCATCGGCGAGACGCTGCGCAAAATCGCCCACGCGCTTGACGCCCTCCATCGATGCCTCGAGCGCGTCGGCGGACATGTTGAGCTGCTTCCGGTAGTGCGTCGAAAAAACGAAATGACGGAACGCCGCCGCGGGGATCCCCTGGTCGCGGAGATCCTGCACCGTCGCGACGTTGCCGAGTCGCTTCGCCATCTTGCTTCCATCGGTCAGCAGAAACTCGCCGTGGCACCAGAAGCGGGAGAAGGGCTTGCCTGTCGCGCCCTCCGACTGCGCGATCTCGTCCTCGTGGTGCGGGAAGATCAGGTCGATCCCCCCGCAGTGGATGTCGAGCGTCTCGCCCAGATACTTCATCGCCATCGCCGAGCACTCGAGGTGCCACCCTGGGCGTCCGCGGCCCCATGGTGAATCCCACGCTGCGCCAGTTGCTTCGTCTTCCGGCTTTGCCGCTTTCCACAGCGCAAAATCCTGCGCGTTCTCCTTCGAGTAGTCGTCCTGAAGCACGCGAGCTCCGGCCTTTACTTCGCGCGTGTCGAGACGCGAGAGCTTGCCGTAGGCCTTGAACTTGTCGATTGCGAAATAGACGGTTCCATCGTCGGCCTTGTATGCGAGTTTCCGCTCGACGAGCCGCTTCACGATCGCGATCATCTCCGGAATGTGGTCCGTCGCCTTTGGGTAGAACTCGGCGTCCTGGATCCTGAGGAAGTGGCGATCTTCATTGAACGTCCGCTCGACGGGCGCGGTCACGTCGGTGATCTTGAGCCCCTGCTCACTCGCCGATTTGATGATCTTGTCGTCGACATCGGTGAGGTTCATCACCTGCGCGAGCAGCCACCCGCGCAAAAAGATTACCCGCCGGAGAAGGTCCTCGAACAGAAATGTTCTGAAGTTGCCGAGGTGCGCGGGCTTGTAGACCGTCGGGCCGCAAGTGTACATGCGAACGGTCTTGCCATCCTCGGGCTCGAACGTCTCGATGCTTCGTGTGAGCGTGTTGTATAGCCGGAAGTCGGACATCCGCGGAAGGTAGGCCCGCGGGTGTAGAGGGTCAACACGACTTCCTACTGGGGCGCGTTGCCTTTGGCGACCGGATAATCGGAGTGTTTGCTCCAGTCCTCGAATGAGCCGTCGTAGAGCTTCACCGGAATTCCAAGCCGGCGCGCCTCGAGGTAGACAACGGTGGCGGTCTGACCGATGTGGCAGTAGACGACGAGCGGCTTGCTCGCTGTCGCCCCCGCATTTGCGAACAGCGCGCGCGCCTCGGCCGTCGGCTTGAAGAAGCCTCTGTCGTCAACGAGAGTCGCAAAGTACAGGTTGTGCGCGGAAGGAATGTGTCCTACCCCCGACGCTGCGTGCCCGAGTTTTTCGCCGGTGTAAAACTCGGAGGCGCGCGCGTCGATGAGCGCGAAGGACGGATCCGAGAGGTGCTGGCGCAGCCACGCGCCGGACGCCAGAACGTCCATGCGCGGATTGGTCCGGAGCAATCCCCTCGTATAGTTGCGTGGCGCCCCCTTCTCTATCGCGCCTCCAGCTGCCTTCCAGGCATCGAGACCACCATCGAGAACGGAGAGGTGCTCGCCGAGTCCGATGTAGTCGAGCGTGAAGAAAGTGCGCGTCACGAGGACCGGCTGCCGGGCGGAGGAGTAAACGACGATGTGCGAACCGTTGGAGATCCCAAGCGACTCGAAGATGGAGCGCAGCGAGTCGGGCGATACGAGCTCACTCGAGAGGCGGTTGCGGTCGCCCATGCTCGTCGCGATGGAATGAAAGTCGAGCACGCGGGCGCCGGGGATGTGGCCGCTCCTGTACCCCTCTGGCATGTCTCCCATCGAGGGCATGTCGACGGCGATGATGACGAGATTTGGATCTGACGCGTGGGCGCGAAGCCACTCGGCGGATACCACTACATCGGGGTCAGTCGACGACGCGTGGGCGAGAGTGACAGTGCCCATGAGCGCGAGGAGTGCCGTTGCCAGGGAATACGCTTTCGAGATCATTGGACCCTCCTTGGGTGCAAGCCTGGACCGTGATTGGACACTACGCGCGCGCCAGCGGTTCGTTTCTCCAGGATACGGGTCGGACGGCCCAGCCGCGAGTGGCAGAACTGCCACCTATCGATAGATTCAGGCCATGTCGCCCAAACCCCATCGCATCGCCGTCCTCGCGGTCCCGAGTGTAGTTCTCTTCGATCTCAGCGTGGCGTGCCAGGTGTTCGGATACCCGCGCCCCGACTTGGGCGAGATCCGGTATCGATTGACGCTTTGTGCCCCGAAGAAGGGAAAGCTGATGACCTCGAGCGGCTTCACTATCAACGTTCCCAACGGACTCGAGGCGCTGAGGCAGGCGGATACGATCGTCGTGCCCGGCATCGATGACCTCGATCTCCCAATCTCCAAAACCGTTGTCGATGCGCTGGCGGCCGCGCACGATCGCGGAGCCCGCGTGCTTTCCATCTGTACCGGGGCGTTCGTTCTCGCCGCCGCGGGTTTGCTCGAAGGTCTTCGCGCTACGACGCACTGGATGGACGCGCCGCTCCTCGCTTCGCGCTATCCCGGCGTGGAGGTCGATCCTCATGTCCTGTATGTCGATAACGGAACCGTTTTGACATCAGCGGGAATCGCGGCCGGAATCGACATGTGCCTCTACGTGGTGCGACGAGATTTCGGTGTTGCCGTTGCCAATGCGGTAGCTCGCCGGATGGTGTTTGCGCCGCACCGCAGCGGAGACCAGGCGCAGTTCGTCGACCGGCCGATTGCCAACGAAGGTGGTGAGGAGCTCGAAAAAACGCGGTCGTGGATCGTGGAGCGGCTGGCCGAGCCGGTAACTGTCGACGCGATGGCGGCCCACGCGCGAATGAGCCGTCGGACGTTTGCGCGGAGATTCGCGGCCGAGACGGGACTGCCGCCGCTGCAATGGGTGCTGCGGCAAAGAATCACGGCGGCGCAGCAACTGCTCGAGGAGACAGGGCACTCGGTGGAACGCATCGCGGCGGACTGCGGCTTCGGATCGCCGGCCTCGCTACGCGTGCATTTTCACCGCGCTCTTAGGACCAGCCCCGTCGGTTATCGCAGCGCGTTCCGCCGTCGCGGCGAAGGCGGGATCGCGGGGGCTTAGTCTCACCACGCGTCCCTCGGCCATCATGACGATGCGTCCGACGACGCGGTGCAGCTCGATCGAGTTCGGCGCGGAGATGACGATCGTGACGCCGCGATTGGCAAGCCGCGTGAGCAAATCGACGATCTCCTGCTCGAAGAGCAGGCCTTCGCCCCAGAGGGTTTCGTCGAGAAGAATTGCGCGGGGGGCACCGATGAGGGACTGAGCGAGTCCGAGGCGCTGCACCAGACTTGGCGACAGATGGCTGACGCGGCACGACGCGTGGAGGTGGAGCGAGACCTCGCGCAGCGCGGCCTCGACCTGCGATGCGCGGTTGGCGCTGGAGAGATCGTGCAGAGTCGCGTAGTACTCGAGAGCCTCGCGCACGGTGAGGAAAGAGTAGTAGCCGGCGCGCTGAGGAACGTAGGTGAGCCCGTGCGGAACGTGGTGTCCGGTGACCTGTTCGCCAAACCAGGTGATCGTCCCCTCATCTGCTCGTAACAGACCCGCAAGACAAAAGAGAAGTGTCGATTTCCCCGCGCCCGGACGGCCGACGAGACCGATGATCTCGCCGCAGTCGACATCGAGATTCACTTCGCGGAGCGCGGGGATGGTGGTGGCGCGCCCGCGGGGACCAGCCAGGTACGTCTTGGTGAGACCTCTGACGCAAAGCGCGCGCATCTGACCATCCTCCGCGATGATGACTGCGAAGGTTCGCGTGGGCTGCCCCGCCGAGAGAAATCGTTAAGTCGCCGACGAAAGCGATCGCGCGCCGATCAGCTATGCGAACCTCTTGGCCTCTCGCGAGGTGATCAAATCTGTCGGCGGCTCCGCCGCCACGATCACGCCGCCGTCGGGGACGGGCACGCGCAGCACGAAAATCCTGTCGCGCGTGCTCTTTCTGAATCCCTGACCTTCATAGATACGGTTGATGAGGATTCTTCGCACTATGACCATCACCGTTACGAGAATCGGCAGCGCCACGACCAGCCCCAAGGGACCAAGCAGCTGTCCAACGATCAGCACGGACGTGATCGTCAGCACCGGTGGCATGTCGATCTTCTTCGACATCACGAGCGGCGAAACGAGATTGCCCTCGATCAGATGAATCACGACTCCCAACAGCAGCACGTAGATCGCGCGCGTTCCGCCGCCGGGGCCCCCGAGCACGAACAGCGCGGGTAGCGTCGTCGACAGGAGCGTCCCGAAGAACGGAACCACCGCGACCAGCCCGGTGAATATTCCGAACGTCAGCCAATAGGGCACGTTGAGGAGGTACAGTCCGCCCGCTGTGAACGCCGCGAGCATGGTCATCGTCAGAAGCTGCCCGACGATGTAGGCGCGCAGCCCATCCTGAGGTCGCGCAGCACGTCGCGCACGAGATCGCGGTGGATCGGCGGAAACAGCGCGATCAACCACTCGCGGTACACGCCCGGCTGGAGCGCCAGGTAGATCGCCATCACGCCGACCGCAAAGCAATCGATCATGATGTGAACCAGGCCGAAGACGCGCGGGGCCACGTTCTGCGCCTGCGATGCGACCTGATCGTATACCGCCGTAACTAGCGGATGCTCGCCCGGCTTCCAGACATCCTTCATCGCCGGAAAGCGCGCGACGAAATGGTCGATGCCCGTTTCCCACGTCTCGATGTACTGCGGCATCACGACGATCAGCGCGCGTGTCTGCTCCACAACAGGAGGCAGCAGAATGGCGAACAGGCCGATGAGCGCGGCGGCGGAGCCGGCGACCGAGACGAAGAATGCGAGCTTTGGCGGCAGGTGCGCGTGCTCGACCAGCAGGTCTCTCACCGCTCCGAGGTAGAGCGAGAGGATTATCGCGACGAAGAGAAGAAGGAAGACGTCGGCGGTCACACCGAACATCCAGAGCAACAGCAGCGTCAGAATTACGCCGGTGAGGATCGGCGCTACCTTGACCCTCCCGCCTGGCACTGCGGCGCTCGCCAACTATTTGTTCTCGTCGTGTATTTCTTCTACTTCGATTGATTCCTCGTCGCGACGCTGTCCCGCTCCAAGCGCCTTATTGAGCTGAGTGCCGGCGCCCGCGGAGAGCACGCCCATCTTCTGCTTGAGCGCGATGAGCTGCATCTCGGCCGAGATGTTAGCGCCGCCGGCCTCGAGCTTCTTGAAGTCGCTGGCGAGCTTGTCGCCTGAGAATTCTTCCTCGATCTCGGCGCTTGCCTTCACCTTGCGCTCGTTGCTCTCGATCTTCTCTTCCATGCGCGCAAACGCCTCGAATGCTGATTTCTCGGAGATGTGCGACATCGTCTCGTTGATGCGCTTCTGGGCATCGGCGCGACGCTGCTTCGCGAGAAGGAGATTCTTCTTGCGATTCGCCTCTTCGATGTTGTCGTTGAGGCCGCGGAGTGAATCCTTGAGACGGTCGGTCTCCTGCTTGTGCGCCTGCCAGGTGAGCTGCATCTGCTCGCCGCGCGAGATGTGCTCGGTGCGGCGCATGAGCGCCTGCTTCGCGAGCTCGTCCTGGTTCTGCTGGACGGCGAGCATGGCCCTGCGCTCCCAGTCTTCCGCTTCCTTGAGCTCCTGCTTCGTCTGATCCTGGAGCCGCTTCTCGTCGGCGATGGCGGCAGCGACCTGCTGCTTGGCCTTCACGAGCTGCGATCTCATGTCGAGAATGATCTGGTTGAGCATCTTCTCGGGCTGCTCGAACTCGGAGATCACCGCGTTCACGTTGGAGCGGAAGAGCATCGCTATTCTATCGAAGATATTCATATGGCATTGGATGAATTTTTTGTATCAAATAAACTGCAAACTCAGAACTACCTGTTGCGAGTTATGGTTACGTGTGCTCGGTCCTGGGCTCCGCCTGAGGGCGAACATACCGCTTTCGCCCCTTTCTCACTAGTAAAACGTCAGCCGTCCGACCGCTTTATCTGGTACAGTCGCTCCTTTGCCAGCCGGCGACCCGTCGGGGTCGCGGCCAGCCCGCCACCCGCCGTCTCGCGGTAGCGGACATCCATCTCCCGCCCGATCTCGCCCATGACGTCGATCACTTCGTCCACCGGAATGGCGAACGTGATTCCGGCCAGCGCCATCTCGATTCCTGCGAGCGCAATCGCCGAACCGGTGGCGTTGCGAAAAACGCACGGCAATTCGACGAGCCCACCCAGCGGATCGCAAACAAGTCCCAGCGTTCCCTGCATCGTGAGCGCCACCGCGTGTCCTACCTGCGACGGCGTCCCGCCCAGCATCTCTGTCGCCGCTCCAGCAGCCATCCCTGCGGCTGCCCCCGTCTCCGCCTGGCATCCGCCTTCGGCACCCGACAACGACGCGCGCTCAGCGACTACCGCACCGATCAACCCCGCCGTCGCCAGTCCATCGACGACCTTTGCGTCCGGCACCGACCGCGCTTTCGCGAGCCCAGTGAGAATTGCAGGAAGGACCCCTGCCCCGCCCGCCGTCGGCGCGGCGACGATCACGCCCATCGCCGCGTTCACCTCCTGCACCGCCAGCGCCCGCGTGAGGATGTCGCGAAACGGAGTCTGCGCGAGCGGACCCTTGTCGCTCGTTCGCAACTTTGCCGCGTCACCACCCACGAGCCCGGACGCCGAGTACAGATCTCCCACCAGGCCCTTCTCGATCGCGCTTCGCATCACAACGAGCGCCCGCAGCAGCGCCGCCCGAATGTCCTCGACGGGACGCCCCTGATCGCGGGCTTCCGTCTCCAGCGCAACCTGCGCCAGGGATTTCTTCTCTTTCTCAGCGTCCCGGATTGCGTCAGCGAGCGCCTTGTACACTCAGCCCCCGCTCACCTTTGCCAGCCGGCGCGTCCAGCGAACCCAATCCAATGCGCGCAGCTCCTGACCTGCTTTCTTGTCGGGCTCCTCGTCGCATTCGATCACCATGAATGCGTCGCCGCCCCGCTCCCTTCTCGTCACCTTCAGCGTTGCGATGTTGATCTCGTGCTCGGCGAGGATTCCGGTGATATTGGCGATCGAACCCTTCCTATCCTCAGCTACGAGAACGATGGTGTGGAAGTTTCCGGTGACCTCGACGGGGTACCCGTCAATCTCCTGCACCAGAATACGTCCGGCACCTAGTGAGGAGCCGAGCATGGTGGATTTGATGCCATTCAGCTCGACGTTGATGCGCACAGTGTTCGGGTGGGCGGCGTCGGCGATGGTCGTCTTCTCGAACTTGTAGTCGAGGCCTTCCCGCTCGGCGATCTGAAGCGCTTCGCGAAGTCGCTCGTCATCCGGCCGGAAGCCGAGGAGGCCGCCGACGAGAGCCTTGTCGGTACCGTGTCCTTCACCGGTGCGCGCAAAGGAGCCGTGGAGCTGGAGGAGGCCCGATTGAGGAGTTCCTCCGACGAGACCGCGGGCAAGCAGCCCGAGGCGACAGGCACCAGCGGTGTGGGAGGACGAGGGGCCGACCATCACGGGGCCGATTATGTCGAGGAGGGAGACCATGGTTGAAGATACGGCGGTGGGCGGTGGGCGGGAGGCGGGAAGCGGGAAGCGGGAAGCGGGAAGCGGGAAGCGGGAAGCGGGAAAGGGGGATCAGGCAAACAGGACCATATCCCCTTATCCGGCCAGCCCACGCCCTGCCGCTTCCAGCGTTCCGCGGCGCCTCCCGCCTCCCGCCTCCCGCCTCCCGCCCCGCTTCCGCCCCAGCATCGTGCGCAAGTACTGGCCTGTGTACGATGCTTTCACTTCGGCAACGGTCTCGGGCGATCCGGCGGCGACGACATCGCCACCGCGAAGGCCGCCTTCAGGTCCCAGATCGACGATCCAGTCGGCAGTCTTGATCACGTCTAGGTTGTGTTCGATGACGAGCACGGTGTTTCCCCGATCGACGAGGCGGTGCAGCACGGTGAGCAGCATGCGGACATCCTCGAAGTGGAGTCCGGTCGTGGGCTCGTCGAGGATGTAGAATGTCCGACCCGTGTCGCGCTTCGAAAGTTCCGCGGCGAGCTTGACGCGCTGCGCTTCGCCGCCCGACAGCGTCGTGGCGCTTTGGCCGAGGTGGATGTAACCGAGCCCGACGTCGAAGAGAGTTTGAAGCT
>DASXYR010000415.1:0-26546 GCA_036502385.1 Gemmatimonadaceae bacterium | reverse complement strand
CGGAATGAGAAAATCGATGTAGCGCGAGCCTGCCTCGGTTACGTAGGTGTCGGTCGCGCGGACGGGATCAGCCCTGCCTGCACCCGTCTGTACGTCGCGATCGACGAGAACACGGGCGCTCACCGCGTCGGCGCGGCCGCGATCGTAGACGTAGCGCACGCTGTCTGTCGCTGATCCCGGAACCACCAGCATTGCAACTTTTCCCGTGCGGAGCGCGAGCGCAGCCGCGCTATCGTCGTACGTGGTAACGACGAGCGTCGAGTCCTTCTGTAGTGATTGAACGACAGCAGCGCTCGCCGGCGTCGTTGTGATCACGCCGACCGCGACCTTGTCTGGGCCACGCTGCCTGAATGCTATTCCCAAGCCCGCCGCCAGAAGGATCGGGAAAATGAATGTCCAGAACACGGCCTCCGGCTCGCGAATGAATTCGCGAAACCTCACGAGGGTGAGCTGAACCATCGAGCTGTTCTTGAACCCGCGCCTTATCTGCGGCCGCAGCTCTCTGGCGGCCATTTCTTCCGTCATGGGAAAGGGGACTCGATCACTCATCGCGCAGAGTCCTCCCCGTCAGCGACACGAATACGTCCTCGAGAGTCGCCGAAGTCTTCCTCGGCTCCGGCGGCGGCAGGTGCGAGACGTCTACCTATTCGATGAGCTCCTGTGGAGCGCCCAACGCGATAACGTGGCCGTGATCAACGATTGCCACGCGATCACAAAGCCGTTCGGCCTCTTCCATGTAGTGGGTGGTGAGCACGATCGTCTTCCCTTCCGCCTGAAACTTGGCGATCAGGTCCCACAATCCCCTTCGCGAAACGGGATCGAGTCCGGTGGTTGGCTCATCGAGAAAGAGGAGCTGAGGATTTCCGACCAGCGCGCACGCGACTGCCAGACGCTGTTTCTGGCCGCCCGAAAGTCCCCCGACTCGCGACTGGCGCTTTTCGCCGAGCTCCACCTGATCGATGACTTCTCCGACATCCCGCGCATCCCGATAGAAACTTTGGAACAGCGTGAGTGTCTCATCTACGGTCAGCTTTTCGGACAACTGGGTATCCTGGAGCTGAATCCCGAGGAGCTCTCGCAGGTCGTCGGCGTCGGTCTCCCAGCGCCGGCCGAGGACTTCGACGCTGCCCGAATCTGCGGTGAGGAGGCCTTCGCAGATCTCGATAGTCGTTGTTTTTCCGGCGCCGTTGGGACCAAGGAGTCCGAAGCACTCGCCCGCGCGGACCTCGAGATCCAGGCCGTCGACGGCGACGACGTCGCTGTACGATTTTCTGAGCCCCTGGACGCGAAGCGCGGGGATCGCCGAGGTCGTCGTTGTCATGAAACTTCCTATAACCCGTTACCGTAAAATGGATTAGCGTTGGCATCCTTACGGGTTCCGCCTGCCAACGCTGATCAAACCAGAGGGTGAAAGTATGCGGTTCAAGGCCGTGTCGGTACTGAGCACTGCTTTTCTTTTCGTATGCGCCTCATCTCTTCAGGCGCAGATCCTCAACACGACGTCTGGCCTGTCGCGATTCTCATTCGGGGCCGACGGCGTGTTGTCGCAAGCGAAAGGCGAGTTCGCCAACAACGTCGGCCGCGGCTGGGGATTCAATCTCAACGGGAAATTCAATCTGGACTACAAGGGTTATTTCAGCATCCGCGCGGACGTGGGCAACCTGACGTACGGACGCGAGCATAAGGATGCTTCATTCTTCGGGATCACGAACCGCGTGAATCTCGATCTCCTGACTACGAATAACATCGCGTGGGGAGCCATCGGGCCACAGATCATGATTCCCGATGGGCCGTTCCGCCCGTATGCGAACGCCGCCATCGCCTACACTGATTTCTCCACAACGTCATCGCTGAGCGACCCGTCAGGTCAATACGAATCGGCGTCGACTCAGAACGAGCACGACGGTTCGCATGCGTGGATCTTCGGCGGTGGACTCCAGATCCCAATTGGCACCACCGCGGCATTCAATGCCGGCGGGCGCTACTACTACGGCGGCCTCGCCCGGTATCTGACGAAGGGCGACATCACCGACAACGCCGACGGCACGATCACGCTACACCCGCGCACCAGCAAAACCGACATGGTGCTCTGGCAGCTCGGGTTTACAATCGCCATTCCACGTGCAATGAGTCACTAGATGCTATCCCTTCTCGCCGCGATCGTTTTCGCACAATCGGCCACCCTGCAAATCGGCAACGTCAAGCAGGACAGCCTCACCAAAGCCAAGCGCGATTCGATCGCCGTAGTCCGCGAGGCACGACGCGACTCGATGAGGGTGAGGGAGCACGCGCGGGACTCGGTGCGCAAGGCGCTTCGTCTCGCCAGGCGTCCCGAGGTGACTCCGGCAATTCTCGCCTCTGCCTTCAAGGATTCTCGAGCCCGCGATCTCCTGTTGAAGGCCCGCGCGGCGAGGCTCACTCAGGATTCGACGCTTACTGGCTACGAAGCCAACACCTACGAGCGGATGTCGGTCGGGATGGGGTTCAAGCGAATCGGCAGAGACAGACTGTTGATGCGTTCCGAGCGCGCCACGCACGTCTACTGGCAGCGCGACAAGGGCGCGACCATCGAGGTGAAAGGTCAGCGGAGCGCGTTCCCGATGATCGATGGAATAGGGGACGGCGACATGGATATCGGCAGCATTGGCGACATTCCGTATTATCCCGGCCGCGAATCTCTTTGGATCGGGTCAGGCCTCGCGAAGGCTGACGTGAGCGAGGATGAAATGATCCACCCGCTCGCGTCAGGAGCCGAGGCCTACTACACGTATGCGTCCGGCGACTCGGTGAGCTTTCAGCTGCCGGGCGGACAGCGGATCGAGCTGCGCGAGCTCCTCATTCGTCCGCGCCAGGCAAAGTGGAATGTGGCGGTGGGGTCGCTTTGGTTCGACGCCTCCACAGCCCGCCTCGTGCGCGCCGTGTATCGGATGGCGCAGGAGATGGACATCATGGCCGTCGCCAAAGAGACGAGCGATGAGGACAACGACCCGGACGACGACATACCGACGTGGGTGAAGCCGATGATCACCCCCATGAAGGCGATGGTGAGCGCGATCACCGTCGAGTACGGCCTGCACGAGGGACGCTTCTGGCTTCCACGCGCCGAGACGGTGGAAGGCGATGCGCAGGTGAGCTTCATGCACATCCCCTTCAAGCTCGAGCAGCGGTTCACCTACGAGAGCGTGAATGGAACCGACCCAATGCCCGATCTCACGATCGCCATCGCGGACACCGCGAGCGACTCGGTATCGCGCGCGGCGCGGCGGGAGCTCCGTCAATCGGAATGCAAGAGCGGAACTGAGCGCGTGCGCACCGAATATAAATCGGACGAAGCGCTGCGCATCCGGATCAAAACTCCGTGCGACAGCGTCGCACTCGCGCGGGCGCCGGAGCTTCCGAAATCGATCTACGATGAAGGCGAAGCAGTCTTCGGCAGCGCCGAGCGCGATGCACTGGTGTCGGAGGCTCTCACACTGGGCGCTCAGCCAGAGTTCGCGGCACAGCGCCCGAGCATCTCGTTTGGACTGCCGTACACGAGATTCAACCGCGTCGAAGGGTTCTCGACGGCAATCGCCGCCGATCAGGTGCTGGGTGAAGGATATTCTGCGCACGCCCTCTTTCGACTCGGCGCGGCTGACCTCTCACCGAATGGAGAGCTCTCGTTCGATCGCACCGATGGCCGGCGAACGATTGGAGTGGGCGTCTATCGCCGCCTCGCCGCCGCCAACGACTGGGGAGACCCGCTCGGCTTCAGCAGCTCGGTGTCGGCGCTCCTCTTCGGACGCGACGAAGGGTTCTACTACCGGACCTGGGGTGCCGAGCTGAGGGGCGAGAAGGACTATGGCCTCGTACACAACTGGCGTCTTTTCGCCGAGCAGGAATTCGACGCGCCGGTCAAGACCGAATTCTCGATTGCGCATCCGGGTGGAGTGAAAGGCGAGCTGACCAACATCGATGCGGTCAACGGAAATGTCGTGGGACTTGCGATGGATCATCATTCGTCGATCGGAGTCGATCCTCACGGATTCCGGGCGCTTACCGACTTCAAGGTCGAGGGCGCTGCCGGCAGCTTCGACTATACCCGCGGGTCGCTGCAAACCACGCTCTCACACGGATTGGGTCGCGCTCTCGAGGGCGCGCTGACGTTGGGCGGCGGCACATCCGGAGGTCACGTTCCGATCCAGAAGCAGTTCTTCCTCGGCGGAGTTCAGACCGTGCGCGGACAGCGAGCGGGCGCGGCAATCGGCGATTCGTTCTGGATGACGAGCGCCGAGCTCGGCGCCGGGTCTACGGGATTCCGGAAAATCGTCTTCGGGGATCTCGGCTGGGCGGGCAGTCGCAGTGACTTCGCGCATCCAGGACGTCCGCTGAGTGGCGCGGGTGTGGGCGCGTCGTTCATGGATGGCTTGATACGCGTGGACGTGGCGAAGGGCATCTACCCCGAGAAAGCGATTCGCACGAACCTTTACGTCGAGGCGAGATTCTAGCGCCACGCTGTGTCATGGATGGCACTGCAATCCCGCCACAGAATTAAAGCCTGCCACAATTCGATCCGCGAGATTGAGATTGGCGCCGTTGGTCAGGGCGTCCTCGATGATATTGCCGGCCATGTCTGAGACTTCAGTTGGCAGAGGCGACATGCGCAGCTTTCCAATCCGCCAGATCTGGGTGATATGTCCCATGCTGCCGATCTTGCATTTCTCGAGATCAAGTATCGGATCGAAGTGAAACTCTAGACGCAGGTTGTCGGCGCTCGCTCCAACTCCATACCGTCCGCTGAAGTGGCACATCTCGGTAGGGTCGGTGACGTCCGGACGAAAGCGCAGCTTGAATCCCGACATCTCCATGTGCGGTATGGCGAATGTCAGCACCAATCCGGTGTTGTCGACTCTGAGATCGGGGTCGGGAACCTTGAGCATGAATTCCCCCGCGCTCACCTTGATGCCGAGGCAGTTGGAGATCATGTACTTGTGACCGGCCAACAGCGCGGTGTTGATCTCGAAACCGTTCAGAAGCGACTTCGCCTTGGTGAGATATGCCTGAACGTTGGGATCGTCTTTGAGCCGGCGGGATTTCGAGTTCAACGCGCCGATCGGAACCGCGCGAATCGCGACCGGAGCGTAGCTGTCCCTTTCTCCCTTGGCGTTTTCGTCATCCGATGACTTCACGCCTCGGTGCCCGAGAGGGGCGCGTTCGTCGGAGCTCGAAGTCAGCGTGAGATTGGTTTTTACGACTTCCACCTTCGCCGCCGGCGCGGTCACTGGGGACGCGGACCGAACACCGGGGCGCACTTGTGCCTCGGCGCGCCCGCCAAATACCAGCGCGCACAACCCAATGGCTGGGATCAATCGCGTGAAAATTGACATGGTTTGTCTCATCAAGGGTGAATGGATGTCTACAGATCCGATCGTTGCGCGTTTGTCGCGAATCACGTTTCGCGGCATTCTCAGGTGCAGCTGCATGTCCAGCGGTAGGTAGCGCCGGATCCGTCGGGACTCTTTCCGCTTGATACCAATGCGCCCTTCGGCACGCACGTGTGGCCGCCCTGCGGGAAACTCGTTTGCGCGGTCTGATTGCATTCGCGTACGTGAGCAGCGGAATCCGACGAGTACGACGTCAGCGCACCGACGCGAGATTTAATGCCGAAGGCGGTGCGGCTGGGTGTTGCCGACGGAATGATCGTGCAGCAGTTCTGCGAGCCGTTGAGGGAAACTTTTCCTGCCCGCGCCCAAATGCGCTGCCCTACTTTAAGGCTCGATGGTATGCCACCGGAGTCGAACTTGAAATTGAACGTTTTCTCGGCGTTGGCAGTGTCGGCGGTCACTACCCCGTGCTGAGTATCTATTGCCGTTATCTGACAACACGGAGGCTGCATCTCAGGCTGTGCGCCAGCCATATTCGACGTCGCGAGCAGTAACAGACCCGCAGCGAACAGAATTTGGGTGAGCCGTGATTCGATCATTGAACTTGCTCCTCTATGATGACGGAAGTTGAACGGCAGTCAGATCTGCAAAGCGTTTGGTAGTTGCAGCGGCTCACCCGCCGCCCGGCACGGCTAATACCGCTATCTGTGTGATTTGAGGAGCGGAGGAGAAGGCGCGGTGATGATCGTCACCGACGGGGACAACCGTCAGCGAGTAGTTGCCGGCCGCTGGCCACGTGAGATTGATAACGAGATCCCTGGTCGGATCGGCCTGGCAGGTACCGAGGCCCTTGCCCGCCTGCCATTGACATTGTGAATTCGCGGAAGGAGCAGCTCCGCCAGTCCAGGACACGCGATATTGAACCTTGTTCGTGTAGGGATAGCATGAGGGCATCTTCACCCTGTAGGAAACCGGTTTCGCCGCGGCCGCCGTGTTTGCGCCCTGAACGTTGACAACGAGTGCTGTGGACCCTCCCGCTGCGAGATCTCGGAACCAGAGATGCTTGTCTCCTGTCACCGAATGGACGTACGGATTGCCCACCACTTGTCCGGCTACAAGAGCCTCTGCTCTCAGCTCGACACCCCAGTCGAGATCAGCCGTGAGGACGTGATTCTCCTCGCTGGTAGATGCGCCATCGCTCGTCTGCTGGGCTGAACCCTCCGCGCAGCCTGAAGTCATTCCCAGCAGATAAGGCTGTGGTCCGGCTCTCGCGCTTAGGAGGTCATAGTCGAAGTCGAGCTGCAGCGCAGTGTAGACCGATGGCTTGACGAACAACTGACCCTTGATCTCAGCGCTTTCTGAAACCGTCGTGGGATCCGGGATCTGCTGGGCGCTCGAGCCGCAGCCTCCTCCGTTGCACGAGAACGCGAACTTCGCCTTGTGTGGATTGCTGATCTGAAAGTGCCCATCGGCTTTTCCACTTCCGCCTACTTCGACGTTGCCCTCTATGTACGCGCTGACATCCAGCTCAGCGACAGGTACACCGGCAATCACGATCGGTATCATCTCGATCGGAATCTTCGGCCCGCCAGTCGGCGGGATCTTGAGTGTCTTGTCGAATTTTCCTGATGCGGTAACGCTCGCGGTGAGTGTTTCGCCGACGAGCATCGTTCCATCTGCCGCGATGGACTTGGGCCTGACCACGAAGGGCAGACATGGGATGTAGAACAGATCCAGTGTCGCGACGAAATCCCCTTCCAGTGGGAAGCCGAGTCCCACGCTGCCGTCTATCTTCGCCGAGGAGCTTTCGCTGTGCGTTGAAGTGTTCAGGCCCGCCCCGCTTGCGACGGACGAAAGTGGGATCGTGAGGTTCTTCGTGATTGAGAACTTGACCGGGATTCCGCTAAGGGGCAGGGTCTGATCGGCGAAGCAACTCTCTGCCATATGCCAATCGTGTGTGAGCTCGTCGGAAGCGTGGTTCCATGTTCCGTTGGCGAGATCCTGAATGCCATTCATTCCATCGCCGACGGCTTGTTTGTCGCAGTTGAACTTGGTGAGATAATCAGACCCGCTGCATGACTCCCGGGTGCTTGCCGACGGTGGCTGAATGTCGTCTGGAACGTGAGGGTGACTCGCCATCCATTGCGCTGCGAGCTCGGTATTGATGATGTAGTCGTGCGACTCATTCGGATCGAGCTTTTGCACGTGAATCTCGAGCAATCGCCGCGCACCCTCGGGGATTCCGGAGGCCTGCTGGAGACCAGCAAGGCCGCGCACGCGCAGCACTTTGGTGGTTACATCGCGTCCCCCGATGCGCGTAGTTACCGGACGGATATCGGAGAGATCGTTGGGGCGACGCGCGGCTTGGGTAGGCTGTGGTTCGCCATAGGTAATCGCTGGCGGCCGGATCGGATCGATGGGCGCGATAACGATCGGTTGTGCGATGGAACTCGTCGGACTCTTTGCTGCGCCAACGGCTGGCCGAGGCGCGCTCGTGACCGTGCAGCAGACAGTCTTGCCATCGAGCGAGATCTGATGGTTCACGAAGTTGGCGAAGAGGGGCTGGCCGGGCTTGAGTGCCCCCAAAGTTGCCGGATTGCTTGCCTTGAACTCGAAGACATTTCCTGTGGCATTGACTTTCGCAGTGACAATGCCGGTGCGCACATCGACTGCGATGATGCCGCAGCATGGATCAAGCGGTTTCTTCTGCGCGCTGGCCTCGGTAGTCATCGAGAAGATCAATGAGATGAGCAGCGACGCCTGGGCAATGCGATTTTCTGTCATGACTGACTTCCTCGATTGATTGGGTAGCATGTCCGGATTTCGCCCTCAGTCTTCTGACCGCCTAGTGCTTCCCGAACGGGTTCTTCAGCAATCCACCCAACTTCTTTTTCGCGGCTTCCTTCGCGGCGTTCGCCACGGAGTCAGCGACTGCCGACTTCGCGCCAGCCGCCGCTGAATCGACGACGCTCGTCGGCGCGGCCGCAGTCGCTGATGCAGAGGGCGCGAAACCGCCTGACGTGTCTTCGGGTCCCGCAGCAAACGAGGTCTGCATGAACGCGACTCTCGTCTGCGTCTTCAGACTGTCGGCTGCGCTTACGATCTGCGCGAGGGCCGCCGCCGCCGAGCTCTTGTCGGTGGACGAACGGAACGCAGCCAGGCCGCCCTTGACCGTCTGGAGCCATGACGGCATCCCGACGGCCGTGCGCGCTCCCTCGAACAGGAGGTTCAGGTTGCGATACCGCGCGAGAAAATCCGGCATGCTCGCTCCGATTGCATCGAGCAAAGCCTGGAGCTGGCCGAGTCTGTTGCCTCCGCGTTTTGCCGCGCCTGCGCTCGCAGAGCCCGCATCGAAAGCGGTAGTGGTTGCGCCGGCATCCGCGCTGCTGCTGCCTGCAGTTCCGCTTCCGTCCGACGCACTCGCGTCCATGCTGCCGGAGCTGCCCGAGCCATCGTCGCCACTCGCCGCGTCCGTCGGCGGGCCACCATTCTCCGTCGAGAACGCTCCCACATCAGCGACGAACTCTCCGACCTGGCTATCGAGTGGTGATGTGAACGCGCCAACCACAGGTGCGTCAAACGAGTTCGCCGCAGTGTGCGTCACCGGCACGATACTGTACCGGTACACCATCCCATGGTCGCCGACCGCGTATCCACGATCGCGACGTGGAAGACTGAATCCGTTGACTTTCGCCGGGAAAGTTATTGCGCGCGAAGCCCACGTTCTGCCGCCATCGATCGTATAATTCCAGCGTTGCGACGCGAGGGTCCAGCCGGTTTCCGGATCCGCGAATTTTCCCGTGGCGTTGCCTGCGCAGGTGACGCCGGCTACACCGTCCCAGCTTCTTCCGCCATCGGACGTGGAAAAAAACTTTCCCGAATAAGTGCAGAGGAAGCCCGTGTTCGCGTCAGTGAATGTGATGAAGCCCTGGTGGGCGGATTCTCCATCGAGCACGTGCCAGATGGCCCACGTGTTTCCACCGTCCGTCGTCTTGGCGATGAAGACCCCCGATATTCCGCTCGGCGCCGTTCCGGATCCGTAACCGATCTGCGGCGTTGGAAACGAAAGGCTCTCTATGCCGCAAGGTGTGTTGCGCGTCAGACCGTTGACGCTGATGCTGGCGGAGCAGTCCATGACTTTTTGCCACGACCGACCGGCATCGCGCGTGCGCCGGATGTCGTGGGCTCCCGCCGTGAAACCGACCGTCGGTGACGTGAAGACATAGTCGGTCCAGAACTGGGGAATGGTTCCGCTGGCCCGCCACGTCCGACCATCGGTTGTGCGGAGAAGCGAATGATCTCCGACACCGGTCGACTGCACCGCGAAACCATGACGCTGGTCGACGAATCGCAAGCCTCGAATTGGCCTCGAATCATTCTGCGCAGTACCGCCGAGCTGCGCCGTCCAGTGCGCGCCGGCATCCACGGTCTTGATGATCGTGCCGCCGTCTCCCGATGCCCAGCCCACGCGCGGCGTAACGAAATAGACGCTCTCGAGCGTGAGGTCCTCGCCGTAGTTCACCGGCTCCCAGATTCCCTTCATGCGGACATTGGACGCGCGCGTCGCCGCAGATGCCGGCTTGCGTGTGACTGGTTGCGTACTGGCCGGCGCTGCAGCCGCAAAGAGCGCGAGTACAACGAATGACGTGAGTGAAAAGAAACGGCGGCCGACAGTGACTGATCTCTGGTCTGCAAAGGAGCGCTTCGACATCGGTGCACCTCCAAGTGGGTCTGCCGCCAGGCGGCGGCGTTGCGTGCACAGTGGAGTTCCCGTTCAGCGCTCCTCGTTACAGCAAGGGCCGAGTCGTACCCGTGGTTGCCGGGTTTTCTGGCAAAGCCTACTTTAGCGGACCCATGAGATAGCCGGTCGGGTTTTGGATGGAGGTCTCACGCCCCCGCCAGTCGAAGAAGACTTCCGCCGCGAATCGATAAGCGCGCAACTCGAGGTGTCGGAAGACGATCTCGCGCTTCGCTTCACGCGACGGCTGCAGTTTTACGCCGCGAGACGCCTCGGTGACGCCGCCGCCGCTGAAGACGTTGCGCAGGAGACTCTGCGCATAGTCGTGGAAGCCATCCGCGCAAACCGGATCCAGAATCAGGATGCACTGCCCGGTTTCGTCTTTCAGACCGCGCGCAATATCTGCTTTCACTGGGTTCGATCGACATCGCGGGAGAAATCGGCGTTTGCTCGACTGGAACGGCAGCCGTCGGACGAAACTGCACGCGTCGACGCACTGACCGCTCTGGTCTCCGCCGAGCGTGCGCTGCTGGTAAGAGACGCAGTGACACGTCTCGATGCCGACGATCAACGACTTCTCGCGATGTTCTACTATGAAGGTCTGAGTTCCGACGAGATCAGCGCCGCTATCGGTATTACGACTGCGGCTGTGCGGGTGCGAAAGCATAGGGCTCTGCGGCGCCTTGCGGCAGAGCTTCACGACCACGACACGAAATGAATATCGGTTATCGGGAACTATAGAATAATGCCAGAGCCGCCAATCATCTGCCCTTACGGGCCTGACTCGGATATCGATGCGCGCTATCTCGCCGGACAATTGCCGGCTGACGAGAGTGAGACATTCGAGGAACACTATTTCTCCTGCGATCGGTGCTTTGCCGCCGTGCAGCGCGGTACCGAGATTCGCGCAGCTATGTCGCCTGCAATTCGCGGAAAGGCAGACCAATCGATCGGTGCGATTCCGCTCACTCGCAATCGGCGTCGCTTCGCGGCATGGCAACCGGCACTCGCGGCGGCAGCAGTCGTAATCGTGGCCTTCGGTGTTCGCCAGATGAATGCTTCGCGGGAACGCACGTCGATACCGACGGCCGTACCAACGTCGGACGCGTCCCGCGGCGCCGCGCCGGCCCTCACAGTCATGTCCCACGCGACGAGCGTCGTCCTCGTCGCTGCGTGGTCGCCGCCATCTGCCGCCCGCAGTTATCGGGTGCGCCTCCTCTCGACCGATGGATCGCTCCTGTTCGAGCGCGAGATCCCGGACACCAGCATCATGCTCTCCCGCGATCTTTTGCGTGGGGCGAAAAGCCCGGTCTATTGGGAAGTGCAAGCGCTCGATGCGCTTCGCTCTGTCGTCGCCATTTCGCCAGTTGTGCAGGCGCAGACGTCGCAGAGTCCCCCATGAGTCGCGTTGTGGCGAGGCGACTATCGCTCATCGCGTGCGCTGCGGTGGCAACTGGGTGCCGGGATCTCGCCAATGGTCCCTCGCCCGAGTCACCCGCATTCGCGGTCGCGGATAGCCTCGCTGCAGAGGGAAGAGCAGCATCGTCAACGCCTCGTTATCTCGCTTTGCGGGATTCCTTTGCCACGCTTCGTGATACGGCCTCGTGGTGGCGCGCTGAGCTCTGGTCTGCCAACGGGCTTCTTACCGAAGGCAAACGCGACAGCGGATTGGTCGAGCTCGCCAGGGCAGACGCCTTGACCGATGGAAATGCCAATCGTGTGGGCTGGACGATCTTTATCCGCAGTGTCTTCATGGATCATGTCGGCCACTTCGATTCCGCTCTCGTCCAGGCATCGAATGCCGCGCGAATTGCCCGCGAGACGCACGATCCAAAGCTCGAAGCCCGAGCGTACCACGAGATGGGAAGGATCCACTCGCTCTCGGGTCGTTATCGTGAAGCGCTCGTGAACAATCAGCGCGCGCTGGAAATCGAAAACGGATACGGCGCCCCGCTGCGCGTGACCGCAATCGAATTGAACGAGCTCGGGATTGATTACCGCCACCTCGGACGGTTTACCGACGCGGTGGCATCCTACGATTCCGCCCTGAAGATCGGCCGCCAGCTCGGTAACCCAGTCGGCATTGCAATGGTGGAGGACAACCTCGCGAACATCCGCATGGTCACCGGCGAGCCCGATGAGGCGCTTACGCTTCTCAACGATGCGCTCAGCCGCCTGGAGCAGATAGGCGAGGTGCGAGGCATGGCGTTCGTTCACGGCGGGCTCGCCGATCTCTATTACCGAGCGCGTGCTTACGCGCCGGCGCGCGACCACTTCGAAAAGGCGCTCGCGATCAACCGCGCCGCCAAACTTCCCTACGGCGAAGTGCAAAATCTCGAAGGGATCGGGCGCGTGGATTTGGCGGAAGGCCACGCAGTCGCAGCCTTGCCCTTCCTCCACTCGGCACTCGCGCTTGCTGACTCCGCTCCATATGGACAGGAGCGCGCTACCACCCGTGCAGCGCTTGCTCGTGCGAACGCTGCGACGGGTGCGAGAAAGCAGGCGCTGATCTGGGCCGATCAAGCGGTGCGACTCGCGGATTCGCTGGGCGATCCAGCCACCCAACTCGAGGCTCGGTCAGCTCGTGGCGTCGCGCTCGAAGCATCGGGCGACAAAAACACCGCGGACGCATATCTGGCCGCGATAGATCTTCTGGAATCATGGCGGGGGCGGCTGACGCTGGGCGACCTTCGGATGGGCGTGAGTGATTCGCATCTCGATGTCTATGAGGGCGCGATACGCTCTCTGCTTCGCCGCGGCCGCAGAGAGGACGCCTTTCAGATTGCTGAGCGCGCAAGAGCGAGACTCCTCCTGGAATTGATGGCGCAGCATGACGTCCACGATGCGGAGAGATCGCGCGAAGACACATTGCGGCAGCTTTTGCGCGAGAAATTTTCCAGCCGTGAAGACGCCAAAGGTGCTGACGCCGTTGCGGTTGATCGGCAAATAGATGCGCTGACGACGGCGCTCGATTCTGTCGAAGCAGCCGCGCGCGCGCGCGACGCGCGGGCGGGAGTCGTCTACCCGGCGCCATCGACAATCGCCGATTTGCGGACGGGATTGCTTACTCCCGATCGGGCACTGCTCATGTTCTTCTGGGGCGAGCGCGATGTCTACGGATGGTGGATCACGCAAAATGACATTCACGCCGCCCGCCTCGGCTCGGCTGATTCCCTGTCGGCAATGGTCGACTTTCTCAAGGGAGCTCTATCGGGGTCGGACGGCCGGATAGCATGGC
The DNA here is from genome assembly GCA_036502385.1 of Gemmatimonadaceae bacterium. GTDB lineage: Bacteria > Gemmatimonadota > Gemmatimonadetes > Gemmatimonadales > Gemmatimonadaceae > UBA4720. The sequence continues at coordinate 13,207 of DASXYR010000415.1, read as the reverse complement.
AGCCTGCGGCAAGCCGAGCGTTCACTCAGTTCGTCGCGCCTCTCGCGCCATCGCAACAGGCCGAAGTGCTCGTCATCGCCGACGGTCCTCTCGCGTACCTGCCGATCGAGACATTCATACGAGGGGGCAGCACTCCGTGGGGTAGCTCCACTCGATTCGTGTACGGGCCCTCGGCGTCAGTGCTCCTGGCGCTTCAACGATCATCGGCGGCGAGAACCTGGAAGCGCGAGGTCCTCGCGGTAGGGAATCCGTCGCGCTCGCCACGTGTGCAGGGAAGACTCGCGACGACAAGCGAGAGGTCCGCCGATTCGGCCCTTCCCGACCTGCCCGCGGCCGCGACCGAGGCGCGGGAAATTGCAACGCTCCTTGGCGGCGACGCGATCACCGGAAATGAGGCGACCGTAACACGATGGCTGTCGCTGGATCCGGCGCGATACCGTTATCTGCATTTCGCGACACACACAGTCTTCAACGACGCGCACCCCGAACGAACGGCGCTCCTCATGGCCGATGGGCGCCTCGATCTCGATGCGGTTCGCCGATTGCGCCTGTCGTCGGATCTGGTGACGCTGTCTGCATGCGAGACAGCTCTGGGCAAGCAGCTTCGCGGCGAAGGGATCATTGGGTTTCCCCACGCATTCCTGGAGGCCGGCGCTCAAGGGGTCGTCATGTCGCTCTGGCGGGTTAGCGATCAAACGGCGTCGCGGTACATGGAGGATTTCTATCGGGAGCTGCGAGCCGGCCGTTCGCCGCCAAATGCAATGTTGGCTGTCCGCCAAAGGCGAATCGCTGCCGGTGGCGCCGATGCGCATCCTTCGCGGTGGGCGCCGTTCGTTCTAGTCGGGGGATTTCGCTAAAGCTCTCGTCACCGGCTTGAGGAGTGCCTTGACCTCGCGTCGGCGGAGATCGAACGTCTGCCCCGTTCCGATGATTCCTACTCGTAGCGCGCTGATCGTAAGCTCCGGCGCGCGCGTGATCTCTGTGGAATTGTTGTAACGAACGCTGCTTCCGTCGACGAAGGTAACGCCCCCGTTTCCCACCACCGTGCCGATCTCGCGCTTGACGACGAGGCCCGTATCCTCGTCGATGCCGAGACCCATCAACTCTGGAAATTGCGCGATCGCAACGAACAGTCTGTACAGTCGCCTCCGTTGCGTGAAGTGCGTGTCGATCAGGGTGTGGTAGCCGAGCAAACCGAGCCCGGGGCCGATGTACTGCTCGACGAGCTGGCCGGCATCGTCCACTTCGTTTCCGGCGAGGGTCGTCTTGGTGAGTGCCGCCGCACCCGCGCTGGTGCCGCAGACGATCGCCCCATTCATGTACGCCTCGCGAATCGCTTCTTCGACGGGCGTCCCGCTCAGTGCGGACACGAGCTTCACCTGATCGCCGCCGCCGAGGAAGATTCCCCGGGCCGCTCGGATCTGGGTGGCGATGCGCTCATCGCACGCGTGCTCGCGGGTTTCGACGATCGGGAATTCCAGATTGGTTGCGCCCGCGCTTTTGATGTCGGCGAGCCACATGTCCCTGGAAAGCGCAACCTCGCTCGACGCCGTTGTGAGGCCAACAATCGGCGCGCCGTCGCGCGCGTCGGACAGCTCGATGAACGATGCAAGCGGAGCACCCCCCGGCGTCGCTCCGCCTCCGATGAGAATCAGTGTTCCCGCGGCATCCCGCAGGCGCCGGTGCGACTGGCCGTTGCCTGATTTCCCACCGTCAGGTCGGCTAATCGGCGACTCCGGCCCGCGGCCTGATATCGCTCAGCGTGAATGCGGCCAGTGTCGCGGCGACCTGTGCTTCGATTGGCGCTTTGTCGTGCACCCAGCCGGCCTCGACAATCGTATCGAACTGCTCCACGAAGATCTGTCTCTCTTTTACGGTGGCGCATGCCCGCGCAACTTTCTTGTCCTTGCGGGTCACGTCATCATCCGTCGCAAAGATCGCCACTCTGCAGCCGGCGTCGCGCGCGGCGTCCTGGATCTCCCACTCCTTCGCGGGGACGATGACGATTCCATCTTCCGAAACTGCGTCAGCGACCACCGATACCAAACGTCTGGCCCGTTCCGGCTGGCGATACTGTGCCGAGACATCGGTGAGATCGGAGTCTACGACGATCGCCATGTCGGAGCGCGAGTAGGGAAGCCCGGCCTGGAGGATGTACGCCGGTGAGACGTCCACAATCAGCTCGCCTTCGTTGAATCCGAGTCGGACGAGCTCATCGCGCGTCTCGATACGATGATGGCCGCCGGTGATCCCGCACAGCACGTGCTGAAAGAGCGAAGGTGTCGGCGGTGTTGCGCCCAGTGCCGATAACTCCGCGACGGCGTATTCAACGGAGGCAAGGGTGCCCGCGAATGCTCTCTGTACGATCTGGAGCGCCAGCGCGGCGGATCGCACACCTACAGCTTCGTGCCGATGCTCGAAGATTATCGTGTAGTCGCCGGGAGAATCGCCGCCTCGGGTTCTCCCGTAGCCCACCTCGTGCCCGATCATTCCCTGCAGCTCGAGCGCGACGTGCTCGACGATGTGCCCGAAGTAAGTTCCACGTTTCAGGCGGACTACGAATCCACCTGGCTCGCCGATGCTGCATCGATGGTCGCGCAGTCCGGGCATCGCGGAGACCAGTGCTGACGTTACGCCGGGGACATCTGCGGAGGAGATCTGCTCGTACGCCCCGATCTGAAGATCCATCCTCGTGATTGGCAGCCTCGACCAGTAGTTGGCGCCGCGCGTCGCGTTGAGCGACGTCATTCGAATCTCGCGCTCGGGATCGGGAAAAGGCGCGTCCATTATCTCGTACCGTCGCTCGAGTACCTGCGCACGAGATCAAGGCTGGCATTCACATCGTCGGCCAGGATTATCACCAGATCGTTGTCCTTCATCCGCTGCATGGCGCGGGTGATCGCGTCCTGTTCGTCAAAGATCGTCTCGTACTGACTTTCGATCAGGCCGCCATCGCGCAGGCCATCGACTATCAGATCGGCGATGCGGCCAGGCTCACGTCCACGCCGGTGAACGTCTTCTTTCACGATGACGTAGTCGAGAGAGGCAGCGAGGCGGCCGACTGCGCGGAGATCGTCATCGCGACGGTCGCCCGGCGCGGTGACGACGCCGATCCGGCGATTGGCATCGATGCTCTGCACGAATTCCATCAGTCCCCTGATCGCGGCCGCATTATGCGCGTAGTCCACCAACACCCGGCCGTTGTGAACCCGCATGAGATTCAGCCGGCCCGGCGTCAGCGACGGCGACGGGAAGAAGGACAATAGTCCGGCGCGGATGTCGTCATAGCGCATTCCCTGCACGTAGGCCGTCGCGATCGCGGCGAGGATGTTCTCTCTCTGAAATTTGGCGGCACCACCAAGCATGAGCGGCACCTCGCGCACGGGCGCGATCGGGATGCGAAGGCGCCCTCGCCTGATCACGAACGTGTCGTTCTCGATTCGTGCTCCTATTCCATTGCGGGTGAGATGGTTCTCGAACTCCTCACTCTCGCCTTCGGGCTTGATCGAAAACAGCACGATGTCGCCGGGCGTGCGATCGCGCATCGCGTAGACAAGCGGATCGTCGGCGTTGAGCACCGCGTGTCCCTCACGCTTGACGACCGCGGCCACGACACTCTTCACGTCCGCCAGCTGCTCCACCGTGTTGATTCCCCGCAGTCCCAGATGATCGGCGCTCACGTTGAGTACCACGCCGACATCTACGTCGTCGAACCCGAGCCCCGCGCGAAGGAGTCCGCCGCGCGCCGTCTCGAGCACCGCGATATCGACGGTCGGATTCGAGAGAATAATGTTGGCCGAGAAGGGGCCGGTCATGTCTCCCTCGAGCACCAGGCGATTCTGGAGATACGTGCCGTCGGTCGTCGTGAAGCCGACGACGTTCTCGCCGAGTCGAAAGAGGTGCGCGATGAGTCGCACCGTGGTGGTCTTGCCGTTGGTGCCCGTGACGGCGATCACCGGAATCGTTGCCTTGCTGCCTGGCGGATACAGCATATCGATTATGGGCGCTCCGACGTTGCGCGGGGTCCCTTCCGTCGGATGCGTGTGCATCCTGATGCCTGGGCCCGCGTTCACCTCGATGATCACCGCGCCATTCTCCCGGAATGGCACCGAGATGTCCGGCGTCAGCACGTCGATCCCCGCGATGTCGAGCCCGATTATTCCGGCCGCCATCTCGCATGCGGTGATGTTGTCGGGATGCATTTCGTCGGTGCGATCCACCGCTGTGCCGCCCGTCGAGAGGTTCGCGGTGCCGCGCAAGAAAACCGGTTTATCGCAGGGGGGAACTGTCTGGAGCGTGCACCCCTGTTTGCGCAGAAAGCAGGCAGTTCTCTCGTCAGCGGGGAGTTTTGTGAGCGTCCTGGTGTGTCCGACGCCCCGTCTTCCATCTCTGTTCTCGCGCTCGATGAGCTGAGCGATCGTGCTCACTCCGTCGCCGACGACCCGCGCCGGGATCCGCTCGGCGCATGCCACGACTTTGCCGTTGATCACGAGGACGCGATGATCCCGGCCCTCGGCGTACTGCTCGATGACGATTCGATTCCCGAATTCGCGCGCGTCGTTCCACGCCTCTTTGAGAGCCTCCTCGCTGTCGATCTTTCCGGAGATCCCGCGGCCATGGCTGGCGTCAAGCGGCTTGAGGATAACGGGGTAGCCGATTTCGTCGACGATGTCGATCGCGCGCTCGATCGTCCGTGCGACATCTCCGTTTGGCACCGGCAGGCCGATATTGCCGAGCACGCGCTTGGTATCGTCCTTGTCCTGAGCAATCTCGACGGCGATAGCGCTCGTGTAATCGGAGAGCGTCGCCTGGATGCGGCGGAGATTCTTGCCGAGCCCGAGCTGAACAAGCGAATAGTTGTTGAGCCGCCGGACGGGGATGCCGCGCCTTTTCGCTTCTTCGACGACCGCGCCTGTCGAGGGTCCGAGCCTCACCGCTTCATACAGCGAGACCAGTTGGTCGGTGATCGCCCTGACGTCGATCGCCCGGTTCGCAACGCAGGCGCGAACGATCTTGACCGCGTCGCGCATGCTCTGGAGGCCGACCTCTTCTTCCTCGTAGGCGATGATGACCCACCAGGTGTCAGGATCACCGGATGGAACGACGCGTCCAAAGCTCACATCGCAGCCGGCGAGACTCTGCAGCTCGAGCGCAACGTGCTCGAGGATGTGCGGCAGATGCGTTCCCTCTCGCAGGCGCTCGAGAAATCCGCCTGGCTCCTGCCGCGTGCAGTAGTGCTCCGCCAGCGATGGGATGGATTCGGTCAGGCGATCGTAGAACCCGGGAACGTCGGCAGAACTGACCTGCTCGAGACTGCCGAGCTGAACGTCGCACGCGATGACTGGCGCCAGGCGCCAATAGTTAGGACCCCGAAGGGCGCGGATTCGCGAAACCTGGAGCTGGTCCGCGTCGATCAGGGGCTCGATAGCTGTTGTCATCGGGTGGCCAAAGCGGGCCGTTCAAAAATGCAACAGCCGGACCACCGGAAACCCGTCAGTTAGAAATCCCTCGACTACTCCTCTTGCATGAAGGGATATCGATAGTCTCTCGGAGGAGAGAATGTCTCCTTGATGTTCCGCGGGCTGATCCACCGCACGAGATTGAGCTTCGAACCCGCCTTGTCGTTCGTTCCGGAGCCGCGAGCCCCGCCGAAGGGCTGTTGCCCAACTACCGCGCCCGTCGGCTTGTCGTTGATGTAGAAGTTGCCGGCGGCGTTCCTCAGCGCCAGCTGCGCCTGACGAATCGCCCGGCGGTCGCGGCTGAACACCGCGCCCGTCAACGCATATGGCGAAGTCTCGTCGACGATCTTGAGCGTCTCCGCCCATCTCTCGTCGGGGTACACGTGCGCCGTCACGACGGGCCCGAAGATCTCTTCGCACAGCAGACGATAGCCGGGATCCTTCGTCTCGATCAGCGTTGGCTCGATGAAGTAGCCGTCCTCGCCGCGCGCGACGCCCCCCGAGACAACAGTCGCGTTCTTCTGACCGTGCTCGAGATACTCACCGATCTTCGTAAACGCCTTCTTGTCGATCACGGCTCCCATGAAATTCCGGAAGTCCGCGATGTCTCCCATCTTGATGTCCTTCATGATCGCGACGGTGCGGTCGCGCACCTCGGGCCAGATCGATTCGGGGACGTACACTCTGCTGGCCGCCGAGCACTTCTGACCCTGATACTCGAATCCACCGCGGGCAATTGCGACGGAAAGCGCGACTGGATCCGCCGACGAATGCGCGACGATGAAGTCCTTGCCGCCCGTTTCGCCGACGATGCGCGGATACGATTTGTAGCGCGACATGCTGGCGCCGATCGTCTTCCACATGTTGTTGAACACCGCCGTGCTGCCCGTGAAATGCACGCCGGCCAGATCTCTGTGCGAGAGCAGCTTGTCGGAGATCATTCCCGCATCTCCGGGAACCAGATTGATCACGCCCGGCGGAAGGCCCGCCTCCTGCAGCAGCTTCATGATGTAGTGCGCGCTCAGCATCGCGCTCGACGCGGGCTTCCAGACGACGGTATTTCCCATCAACGCCGGCGCTGTCGGCAGATTTCCCGCGATTGACGTGAAATTGAACGGTGTCACCGCGTACACGAAGCCCTCGAGCGGACGATAATCGAGCTGATTCCACATCGTCCTGTCGCTATATGGCTGCTCGTCGTAAAGGCTTTGCGCGTAGTGCGGATTGAATCTCCAGAAATCGATCAGCTCGCAGGCAGCGTCGATCTCCGCCTGAAACGCAGTCTTCGATTGTCCGAGCATCGTCGCGGCATTGAGCGTCGATCTCCACGTGGTCGCCAGCAGCTCGGCCGCCTTGAGGAATACGGCGGCGCGATCTTCCCACGCCCAGTTCGCCCAGTCCTTGGCCGCGGACTCGGCGGCTTTGACCGCCATGTCCACCTGATCGAGGTTGGCGCGGTGCCAGTCGGCCAGAATGTGGCGGTGGTTGTGGGGCATTACCGCCTGCACCAGCTCTCCCGTATGCACCTCTTCGCCGCCGATGATGAGCGGAATGTCCGCGCGCTCGTTCGACATCGACTGGAGGCGGGCCTTCAGCTCCGCCCGCTCGGGCGAGCCGGGCGCGTAGCTCTTGATGGGCTCGTTCACCGGCGTTGGGACGCGGCGGTTTCCGTTGAATCCGCTCAGCGTGCGGGCGGCGTTCTCTGGCGACACACTCTCGGCGCCGAAGCGATCGTTATCGTCGGGCGGGACCGAGCGCTCGGCCGGTTGGGATTCGGGGCGAGTCGGACGTACTGCGGAGGCGGACATTACTGAGCTCCTCGGGATAGCGGGCTGGACTATATCGAAAGATAGCTACCCTTCTCACAGAGCGCGTCTCCCGGTAACGTGCGCGGATGGCATATCACGCGCGATGCACGCGGATCAGCAGTCTTCTACGGAGGACATTGCTCGGCGTCACGGCATCTGCTTTGGTGGCGTGCGTCGGTGAGCCGGTCGCGTGGGGTGACGTATCGTACCGTGGGTCGCAGCTCGGCGACCCCGACGCGAGAAGCGCGGTCTTCAGCGCCAATCTCCCCAACGTGAGCGGCGGAGTCGATCAGTGCCTTCGCTTGATACGGACGGGAGGCGGCGGATCGGATCTGTTTCGCGTGTGGTGGACATCGCGCAGCGACAGCAGTGTCATTCTGTCCATGCAGCGCTCGCGCGATGACGGCGCGAATTGGGACGCGCCCGTGACTGTCGAGGCGCGCGATCATGGTCGCCGCGGCTGTGACCGTCCCGCGCCGGGCGTTTTCTATGATTCAACCAGCGGGTATCTGCACCTCGTTTACTTCATCGAGACTGCCACTGGTGCCGGGGTTTTCTTCGCCCACTCCATGGACAAGGGTGTGATGTTCCACTCTCCCGTTCCCGTTGTCTATGGCAACGCGCCAGCGGCGGCGAGCGTCGCGGCAAATGGCGACAGCGTGGTCGTCGTGTTCGAGGATCCCAACGCGACGGCACCGAGAATCGGAATCGTCTTGTCACATTCGACGGGCCACATCTTCGAGACTCGCGGCGACGCCACTCCTGATGATGTGCCGGCGATTGCCCCATGGGTGACGCTCGATCACCGCAAGATCACCGTGTGGTGGAAGCCGGGCGAAGATGTCGCGGGCAATCGCGGTGATCGGGTGGGCTATCGCGTGGGCCGATGGAACTGACCGAGTGCTGACTACTGTTTAGTCGCAGCCTCGGCTGACTCGGATCGGTCTCTGATCTCGGCGGGCAAGACGACGAACTGTTCCTGTCTCAGCAGCTTGAGCGCCAGGACTACAGCGTGGGTTGTATTCCGCGATGCCTCCTCGAGCATCAGCGTCACGCTGCCGGTCATCTCGTTGATGTTGCCCGCCGCCTGGGATTTTGCGAGAAGTGCGCGGATGTCGCGATATATGCGCGTGTTCTTCGACTGGAGACTATCCGCGAGATCGTTGAGACCGACAACCTGCACGGCGCTCAGATGCAGCGTGTCCTTGAGAGCGAGGATGTCCAGTACCGGGTTGGGAACTGTTACATCGCGGGGGAGAGGTTTTGCAGCCTCGCTCGGAGTGGGGGCGTCGGAGCTTCCTTCGATCTCCACGTCGGAAAGCGCCAACGGAGTTCCACCGAACTGAAGGTCCACTCTCATTTCCTCGGAGCCTTCACTCTTGCGGGTGATGGTCCTCTGCACCGGGCTGAATCCGATCCGCTTCGCGAGAAGCTTGTAATTGGGCGCCGTTTCCGGGAAATAGATTCTGTAACGACCATTGTCGTCGGTGGACTGCGTGCGGGTCTTGCCGGTGCTGGCGGAGGTCACGCCTATCTGCGCGTTGGCGATGGGGTGTCCGGTTAGATCGGTGACGCGTCCGGTGATGACGTCGCTTCCCGGAATCGTCTGGGCATGAATTCCCAGCGGTATCAGGGCGAGCGAGGCGAGGGCACGAGTCAGATTTCGCATGGTCCAACCAAACATAACTGCGCGTTGTTGAGGGAAACGCATGGGATCAACATCGGGGCCGTTTCAGCGCACGGTAGAATATTTGCACAGACCGGCGGCATGACACGGTATATCGGCGCGCACACTGTCGACAAGGGTGGTCTTCACATGGCCGTCCTTCGCGCGGGAAGCGCGGGAATGACGGCGCTCCAGGTATTTACGGCGATCCCGAAGTTCTACGGGGACAAGTCGACAATAAAGCCGGAACGGGTGGCGCGCTTCAAGACGGCGCTGGCAAAAACCAAAATCCAGCCGGCGAACGTCGTTGTGCACGCGGCCTACGTGTTGAGTGTGGCAACCCCCGAAGACGACAAGTGGGCGAGGGCGAGCGCGGGTCTCACGAAGGAGATGGAACGGTCAACTGCTCTCGGAGTGGGCGGGGTGTGCTTCCATCCTGGCTCAGCAGGAACGAGCGACCGCGCGGACTCGGCGAAGAGAATCGCCAAGGCGATAACGGTCGCTCTCGAGTCGATCAAATCCGACACCAGACTTCTCGTCGAGAACACTGCCGGAGCGGGCAAGACGATGGGAAAGACCGCGCAGGAGGTTGGACAAATTCTGGCAGACGTTCCCGCAGGCCTCCGAAAGAAAACGGGGTACGGACTGGACACCTGCCACCTTTTCTCCTCTGGTTACGACATCACGCAGTCGAAGCAGGCGCTCACCGCGGTGCTGGACGAGTTCGAGGAAGCCACTGGAGAGAAGCCCTCTTTTTTCCATCTGAACGACAGTGAAGGCGAGCTCGGATCCAACAAGGATCGTCACGTTCTCATAGGGGACGGGCGCATTGGAAGGCAGCCATTCGAGTGGCTGATGCAGGATCCACGCAGCAGCGGAATCCCTCTGATATTGGAGACTCCGCAGCTGAACTACGAGATAGAGGACGCCGACGAATCGGCCGATCCCTACGACGTAAAAATGATGAAGCTGCTGGAGAGCATGGCCAAATGATGAGGGCGCCCGAGCCGAGAAAAGTCGTTTTTCCCTATGGGATTTCGTGTTTCTCATAGGGAAACTCTTTGCATTCCCTATTGCTTTCGCCCTACGGGGATATAGTTTGCTCCCCTGACGGACGGCGTTTCACTCCAGCAGCAATTCGCATCCGATCATCAAACCAGGAGACAAGATGGCAGCAAAAAAGAAGAGCGGAAAAAAGAAGTCCTCGTCCCGGAAGTCTTCGGCCCGCAAGTCATCGAGGTCCAGCGGTAGAAAGAGCGCAAAGAAGGCCGGCCGTAAAACCCGCCGGAAATCGTCCTCAGGCAAAAAGCGCACGCCGAATGCGGCGTTCATGAAGCCAATGCAGCCGAGCGGCGATCTGGCGAACGTGGTCGGAAGCTCGCCGATGCCGCGCACCGAAGTCACCAAGAAACTCTGGCAGTACATCAAGCGGAAAGGGCTTCAGGATTCGAAGAACCGCCGCATGATCAACGCCGACGAGAACCTCCGTCCGATCTTCGGTCGCGGACAGGTCTCCATGTTCGAGATGACCCGACTCGTCAACAAACACCTTAGAAATACCTAAGCTCCTTGGCAACTCCGTCAAATGCGGGGCGCGCTCAAAAGGCGCGCCCCGTTTCGCGCCGCTCCCCGCTCAACACGGTCTGGGAGAATTTCAAATCGATCGCCGGCGCTCTGGCGATCTTCCTCCTGTTGCGCGCGTTCATCGTCGAGGCGTACCGGATCCCCTCCGGGAGCATGATACCGACGCTGCTTGTGGGCGATTGGCTCTTCGTGAACAAGGCAATCTTCGGAGCGCACATTCCGTTCACGAGCGCGAGCCTTCCCGCCTTCAGAGAGCCACGGCGGGGTGATGTCGTGGTGTTCGTGTCTCCATTCCAGGCGGATGAAGATTCTGCCGGCCGCGATCCTACCCCCACGCTCGTGAAGCGGCTCATCGGAACTCCCGGCGATACACTCTACATGCGGAAGGGAGTGGTCTATCTGAACGGGATCGCGCAGCGGCAGGGATACGGAATCAATGCGACGCCCGATTCTGTGATGGGCAACTCCGTAAGCTGGCACTTCGACTGGCTGAAGAAGGCGGCCATCACAGGGTCGCGCTTCGGCGCCGCTCCCGCTCAACCGACGCTCGACAACTGGGGGCCGATGATCGTCCCCGAGCGCAGGCTCTTCATGATGGGCGACAGTCGCTACAACTCGAAAGACAGTCGCTACTGGGGCTTCGTGCCGAGGGAAAACGTGCGCGGCAAACCGCTGTTCGTGTACTACTCGTACAACGCCGATGACAGCGACCGCCCCCTTCCAATGCTCACCGACATCAGGTGGACCAGGATAGGTCACTGGATTAGATAGTGTTACATTGGAACGCGTGACGAAGCCTTCTCCAGTCGAGCATCGTCGCCGGTCGTTCAAGCCCAGTGAGTGGGATATCGAAGAGCCGGCAGCGTTTGCCAGGATAGCACGATCACCGGTGGAGCTCGCCCTGATCACGGGCGTCGTCATCCGCGTCTTCCGCGCCGTCGTCCTCACAAACGGCGACGCCACCAGCTCCTACCTCGTTGCCGCCCTCGTGCTGGGGACGCTTTTCCTTCTTGGAATGGCGACGCTCCATCTCGGAAGATTCCCGGTACGCGAGTGGCCGTGGCGCGCGCCGCTCTTCGCGATATTCGAGACTGCGGGAGAGATGCTGGTGAGCCTCGTGCTCATCGGGCTCCATCGGGAACCGTGGGGTACTGCGCGCGCGGAATTCACCGACTGGCAGCCGATGGCTACCGGCGTGGTGTTCTGGCGGGTGCTTGCGGTCAGCGTGTGGGCGCTGCTATTGGGGGGAACCGTGCAGTTCGTGCGCGGCAGAGTCCTGAAGGACACGGGGAGGGACGTCGATCCACAGACCCTCCCCGATGGTCAGCCCTTCATCGAGAGAAGAAAGAAAGACGCCTTCTAGGCGGCCGTCGTCTCCTCGCAGTACTTGTCGAACGCGCCGACAAGATCCTTCGCGATGTCGTCCGCCGTTCGTCCTTCGATCTGATGGCGCTCGAGCATGAACACGACCCGTCCATCCTTGAACAGCGCAATCTGTGGCGAGCTGGGTGCGTACCCGGTGAAATAGCTGCGCGCCCTCTGCACCGCGTCGACATCCTGACCGGCGAACACGGTGGTCAGCGTATCCGGTCTCGTGTCGTTGCGAATGGCTTTGGCAACCGCAGGCCGTGCATTGCGCGCCGCGCAGCCGCACACCGAGTTCACGACTACGAGGGTCGTGCCCTGTGCGTTGGCGAGCTTGGCGTCGACTTCCTGGGCGGTGCGCATTTCTTCAACGCCGAGCTGGGTTAGCTCCTGGCGCATTGGGGTAACGAATCTTTCGTCGTACATCTGGCCTCTCTTCTTCGAATGGCGTGGGTGATGGATGAAAGATAGTCGGGCGGCTGCTGGGAAGTTCAACTACCGATCGCGTTCTTTGCAGTCCGCGATCGACTATCGCGCGTACGAAACCCACCTCGCCATCTCCCTCATCGTCGGCCGCTTCCCGTACATCAGCAGCCCCACCCTGTAGATCCGCGACGCCAGCCAGAGCGCGGCCATACACCCAATCGCCAGAAAGCCCAGGCTCGCCGCCAACTCCAGCGGCGGGACCCCCGTCACCGCCATTCTGATCGGCATGATGATCGGCGACGAGAACGGCACGAGCGAAAGCACCTTCGCGGTCGTTCCGGTCGGATTCAGCAGCACCGGCTGAATGAACACCGCTGTGCTCACGATCATGATCATCAGCGGGCTCGCGGCCTGCCTCGCCTCGGATTCACTGTTGACTGAGGACCCCACCGCGGCGTACAACGACGAGTAGAAGATGAATCCGAGCAGGAAGAACAGCAGGAAGATCACACCGACGCCGAACGAGATGTCGGGCAGCGTAAAGGACATCGCTGGCGCGCCCAACCTCGCCATGATCGGCGCCCGTAACTGGAGCAGCACGTAGGTCGTCACGATCCACAGGATCTGCTGTGTGAGTCCCACCGCACCGACGCCGAGCACCTTGCCGGCGAGTAGAGTGTCCGTGGGGACGCTCGACATCACCACTTCGGCGACCCGGCTCGTCTTCTCTTCGAGCACGCCACTCATGATGGTCTGCCCGTAAATCACAATGGATAGATAGAGCAGGAATCCGATGGCGAAGCCGAACATCACGCTGGCCATTCCAGATCCGGCGCGCCCCTTCTCCGTGATTCGCTCGGTGCTGAAGTCGAGCGGGATGAAGGTGATCTCCTTCATCC
>DASXYR010000414.1:0-5222 GCA_036502385.1 Gemmatimonadaceae bacterium | reverse complement strand
GAAGGGCTTTCTGCATGGACCGACGCGGCTCTTCTCAATGAAGCGGGCATCCCAACGGTTTGTTTTGGACCCGGCGATATCGCCCTTGCGCATGCCGCCGAAGAGTTCGTACCGATAGAAGACATCGAGCGGGCGAAGTCGGTGCTCGCTCGCGTCGTTCACCAGTGGTGTGCTCAAGCGTAAGGAGTTTCGAGTGGCGCAGTGGACGCACAAGCAGTACGACCTTCTCGAGCGCGCAATCACCAACGGTAAGCGGATTTCCGCCTTCCGCCGCGGAACCGAATACGTCGTCGTGCCGATGAGGCTGCGAGTGATCAGCGGGCGCGAAGCTGTCGAGGCCACTCACCCAACGACGGGTGATCAGATCACTCTGTATCTGGACGAGATGGACAGCTTCGAAGTCGTGAAATGACCAAGGCAAAGTCGGGAGATCTCGTCGCCATCTACGCCGACGAGTCGTGCATCGGCAACGGTCGGGATGGAGACAACCCTGGCGGCGCTGGAGGGTTGATCGAGTGGCTCCGCCCGAAATCGAATGAAGTCACGCGGTGTGACTACTGGATCTCGGAGCCTTCCACTACCAACAACCGGATGGCGCTCAGGTCCGTGATCGAGGCATTCCGCGCCCTTTCCCGAAATGGGAATTCCTACCGCGTGCTATTCACGAGCGACTCCAAGTACATCGTCGAGGGGATGAGCTCGTGGGTGGAAGGCTGGATGGCACGCGGCTGGCGACGCAAGGGTGGGCCGATCGAAAATCTGGAGCTATGGAAGGAAGCGGTCGCGGCGGTGGCGTCGCATGAATGTCAGTGGAGATGGGTGCGCGGCCACAATGGTCAGCCCCAGAACGAATACGCGAACTTCCTCGCCACGCGTGCGGCGGCGGAACAATCAAACTCAGCCGGGTTACGGCAGTCGGAGTTCGCCAGCTGGATGGCGAAGCACCAGGAAGGCCCGCTCCGCTTGAAGGAAACCGCACCCTTCCCCGATCTTCATTCATTCCAGCCGAGCAAGCGAGCATGGACGACCTAGAACGGCTCTTTCAGAGACTGGTGCACAACATCAGGAACGGCCACGCCGAATATCTGAGCGTGCCATTCACGGTGCAGGAGCTCTACGACACACTCGTTCCCTACCGGCATTACCGGCGCGATCTCGGGATCGAGACGAATCAGGATTACGAGGCAGCCTTGACCCGGCTGCTCTCAGGCGAGAACGGATATGTCCGCGCCGATCAGTCGATGCAGGACCGGCTGAAAAAAGAATTGGCATCGTCTTCACCGGATCTGGGAATCTTCCGCGACTACGCCGAAACACGCATCTCACTCGTGCCGGCGGCAGTGCAGAAGCTCGGCGTCTCGATTCCAGCCCAGAACGCCGGCGGATATTCCGTTGGGTCTCGAACGGCGGCCGAAGGTGGCAACGGATCGGGCGAAGGCGCAACAACGAGCTTCACCGGCCCCGGAGTCTCGACGATGGAAGCCGCCGAGGGCTGTCGATTCTGCGGCGGGACGCTGCCGGAAGGACGGCAGGTGACCTACTGCCCGCACTGCGGACAGAATCTCGCCGCCAAGCACTGCGAAGGGTGCGGCCAGGAGCTCGATCCCGTCTGGAAGTTCTGCGTGAACTGCGGAAAGAAGACATAAGCATGGCCAAGCCCACATCATCATCCACCGGCGTCGTTTTCCTTTCAGCGGTCCGAACCCCCTTTGGTACATTCGGGGGAAAGCTGAAGGACATCTCGCCCGTCGATCTCGCAACTCACGTCTCGAAAGTTGCGATCGAGCGCGCGGGCATCTCGGCCGCCGACGTGGACGAGACGATCTTCGGCAATGTGCTGTATACGACGAGCGATTCCATCTACTTCGCGCGTCACGTCTCGCTAAAAAGTGGATGTCGCCAGGAAACGTCCGCGCTGACGCTCAATCGTCTTTGCGGCTCCGGCTTTCAGGCCGCCGTCAGCGGAGCCCAGGAGATCATGCTTGGCGATGCGCGAGTGTGTCTGGTCGGTGGCGCGGAGTCGATGTCTCTCGCGCCGCACGTCACGCGCGGTCTGCGCTGGGGTGTCCCGCTCGGCAGGGGTCCGGTGATGGATGACGTGCTGTGGGAGGGGCTCACCGATTCGTACGTTGGTCTCGGCATGGCCGAGACCGCGGAAAATCTCGCCGATCGATATAAGCTCGATCGCGGATGCGTCGACGAGTTCGCGCTGCGATCACAGCAGCTCTCCAAAGCCGCGTGGGACGACGGGGTATTCAAGGATGAGGTCGTAGCCGTTCCAATCCCGAATCCCAAAACCGGCAAGGTCGATGAGTTCGCGAAGGATGAGCACATGCGTCCCGATACGACCGCCGAAAAGCTTGCCGGGCTGAAGCCCGTCTTTCGGAAGGGTGGCGTGGTCACGGCAGGGAACGCGTCGGGAATTGGCGACGGCGCTGGTGCGATGATCGTCGCAAGCGAAAAATTCGCGCAGGAGCGCGGACTGAAGCCGCTGGGACGCCTCGTATCGTGGGGACTCGCCGGCGTCGACCCCGCCGTCATGGGCATCGGACCGGTGCCGTCATCAAAGGCCGCGCTCGCCAAAGCCGGCCTTTCGATGGACGACATGGATCTCATCGAGGTGAATGAGGCGTTCGCCGCGCAAACGTGCGCCGTCGAGCGCGAGCTGTCACTCCCGCGGGAGAGATTGAATGTGCACGGCGGAGCCATCGCGCTCAGCCATCCGCTTGCCGCCTCCGGAGCGAGGATCACGGCCCATCTACTGCATGCGTTGCGGTCGCAGGGAAAGCGTTATGGCCTGGGAACCGCGTGCATCGGGGGCGGCCAGGGCATAGCGGTCGTAATCGAATCCATCCATTAGAACCGCGCTCGTCGGAGCGAACGAGGACGATATGAAGCAGCTCACCCGGACTTTCGCCGTCGCGTGCCTCGCGACCTTGCTGGCATCCTGCGCTTCGGTGGGAGGAGGCACAGGAGGAACAGCCACAAATGGCGGCAGAGGGCCAAACGATCAAAGCCCGGGTGCGCCGGACCAGATATGGCCGGTGAAGACGCGCGAGCATGTGGATCTCTGGCTTCATGGCTTCGCGATGCTGCAGGAGGACACGACGTTCGTCCCGTTCTTCAGGCGCGGATACAGCACCAACATGATCGTTCTGAAGAACAAGGCAAACGTCGTTACGCAGCTCGACGCGAACCGCGACCGTCTGCGGGCGAGGCTCGTCGCCAATCCGCAGCTGATAAACGCCCAGTTTGTACCGCTGTCTTTTTCGTCGTGGGCCGAGTTGTCGGCGGCCGTCGATCTGTTCGCGCGCGCCGACGGAAACCCGCGCGCCGCGTCGTCCCAGGAGCAGGCAGGACAAATCGCTTTTCTCGCCGCCTACTTCCCGACTTCCGCCGACCGGGACTGGCTTCGGCTCTTCGTTCAATCCCTGAGTGACGAGAGCAACAAGTTCTACCATTCCTATTGGGTCGAGCAGGAGCGGGAGAAGAGCAACGTGGTCGAGCTGGTGGACACGCTCTGGCAGCGAACCTACCGGCCGAGGATGCAGAGATTTCTGAACAACACTCAGCAGGCGGCCGGCACTGTCCTTCTCTCGTTGCCGCTGGATGGCGAAGGAAGATCGCTGACGAACGGGAAGCAGGCGAACATTTTTACCGTCACCTTTCCCGATCGACCCAACGATGCGGCGGAAGCGATCTATGTGATCGCCCACGAGGCGGTTTCGGGAATTGCCGCAACGGCGGTGACGGACAACATCACTCCCGAACAGCGCCGCACCGGCGTTGGAGATCGCTACCAGAGCTCGGCGGCGGTGCGTGGCGGAGCGCTCTTGCTGCAGCGGACTTCGCCGGAGCTCCTCGATGGCTACATGCGGTATTATCTGAATTCAGTCAATCGAGCGCCCGGGGCGAACGTGCAGACGACGTTTACCTCGACGTTTGCGCTGCCGGATACGATCAGAGATGCGCTCACCCGGCAGCTCGACGTCGTACTCGGGGGGATTTAAGCAGATATAATTCGGCATGGCCGATGAAAAGTCCTCACTCCCCGCAAAGCAGACGCTGCTCGACAGACAGGCGCTCGAGCGCATTCTCGCTCGGGCAGCGGAGCTACAGGGAGCCGGGTCGATGCCTGACTCCGCCGATCTCCTCAGTGAGACCCAGCTCCGGGACATAGGGAAGGAAGTCGGACTCACCCCTGACACGATCAATCAGGCACTCGCGGAGGAGAGAACCCGCATCAATGTCCCCGAGGAGCGGGGCTTCGTCGCTCAGCTCGCGGGCGCCGGATTCGCTACCGCGACGCGAACCGTTTTCGGAACTCCGCGCGACGTGCTTGGTGCGATCGACGCCTGGATGTCGCGCGAAGAGTGTCTCCAGGTGCAGCGACGCTTTGCCGAGCGGATCACCTGGGAACCCCAGCGAGGATTGTTCGGCAAGCTGAAGCGAACAGTCAACATCAGCGGGCGCGCCTACTATTTGGTAGACGCACGAGAGGTCTCGGCGACTGTCTTACCCGTGGATGCCACTCGTGTCGTTGTGCGGCTCGACGCCGACATTCATCCAAGTCGGGCGCGACGCATTGGATTGGGTGGCTTGGCAGTCGGTGCTGGAGGAGTATTTGGCGGGCTGGTGGGACTCACGCTGGTAGTGGCGCATCTTCCCCTCCTTATCGCAGCTGGCGCCGCGCTTCTTCCTCTGGCTGGGGGGACAGCGGGCGCGTACAAAGTCGCTCGTAGCCATCGAACGGTTCTCTCCAGCGTTCAGCTCGCGCTGGAACAGGTTCTCGACCGACTTGAGCACGGCGAGCTCACGCGGCCGAGCCTGATGGATACGCTCGCTTCCATTCCGCGCTTTCCGCGTCAATGACTTTCAATCGCAGTTTTAGCGGAGGCCGCGCCGTCGGATGAAAGAGATCAGGAAAGTTGCCGTGCTCGGCGGGGGACTGATGGGAAGCGGGATCGCCCAGGTCTCCGCCGGCGCGGGATTCCCGACCACCGTGCGCGAAGTGTCCGAAGCGCTCGCCACAAAATCGCGCCAGGCTATCGAGAAGTCGCTCGCCAAGGGAATCGAGCGTGGAAAGACAACCGAGGCAGAACGCGACAAAACGTTGGGAAATCTGAAGTTCGTGACCGATCTGAAGGATCTCGCCGCCGCCGATCTTTTCATCGAGGCGGTCGTCGAAGATCTCGAGGTCAAGAACACGCTCTGGGACCAGC
>DASXYR010000413.1:0-1764 GCA_036502385.1 Gemmatimonadaceae bacterium | reverse complement strand
AGGCCGACCAAGACCGCTTGGGAGGTCTTTCACGAGCGCACCGGCGTATGCCGCGATTACGCGCATCTCGCCGTAACGTTTTGCCGTTGCTTGAACATCCCGGCGCGATATTGCACCGGCTACCTCGGCGACATCGGCATGCCGCCCCCGTATGGGCCCATGGACTTCGCGGCTTGGTTCGAGGTTTATCTCGGCGGTGTCTGGTACACGTTCGACGCGCGCAACAATATGCCTCGCATCGGCCGCGTGCTCATTGCTCGAGGCCGCGACGCGGCCGACGTCGCCATCGCGACGACCTTCGGACCTAACACGCTGGAAGGCTTTCGCGTGTGGACCGACGAAATCAAACAAGCCCAAGTAGCGTAAGCGACGAGCGCCGGCGGCGGCGCACGACCACCATCGCTCGACGATGACATCGCGACGGCAGCGCTCGTCGCCCTTTGCGCAGCGTCGCGCGTATCCGACTCGTCAGCGACGTTACGCGGGGCCGATGCGGTTGCGCCCGGATTGTTTGGCGGCGTAAAGGGAAGCGTCGGCCCGCTGGTAAACGGCTTCGGCGCCGTCTTCGCCGCCAAGCCACAGAGCGATGCCCAGACTCACCGTGGTGGGAATCATGTCGTTCTCGAAGCGGAACGCGCCCTTCTCCACGACTTGACGAATTTTCTCGGCGACGTCGCGGGTGCCCTTCATGCCGACCTCGGGCGTGAGCACCGCGAACTCCTCGCCGCCGACGCGAGCGAACACGTCTTCACGACGGAGCTTGCCGCGCACCAGCCCTGCCAGCTCGCGCAAGATGGCGTCGCCGGCGAGGTGCCCATAGGTGTCGTTCTTCTGTTTGAAATGATCGATGTCGAAAATCACCAGACCGAGCTCGCGACTGTAGCGACGACTTCGTGAAATCTCGCGCTCCAGCGTCTCGTGGAAATAACGCTTGTTGAAGATCTGGGTGAGACCGTCGTAGGTCATCATCCGATAGATCTCTTCGTGATAGGAAGCCTCGATATTGCTTCCATTCATGAATTTGAGAATGGTGCGACCCACGCGAATGATGTCGCCGTCCGTCAATTCGTGCTGCCGAATCAAGGTATCGTTGACGTACGTTCCGTTGGTAGAGCCGAGATCTTCCAAGCGATATCCCGTGCCCGTCCAGGAAATACGGGCGTGGCGGCGGCTGACCGACTCATGATCGAGCGCGATGTCGCAGGTGCTCGAGCGCCCGGCTTCGATCGGGGCGGTTCCGACGGGCACGCGCTTACCTAGCTCGTCACCGTAGATGATGACGATGTACGCGTGGTGCTCGGGCGTCCGCGGTCCACCATCGAGTTTGCGCTCGCTGGTGACGATCGTCGGTTCCGAGACGCGCCAATCGATCTTGCCCACGATCTTATCGTAACCGAGAACTGCCCGAAGACCGAAAGCCGAGGCCAATTTCGAGGCCCCACAAGGGATCCGAGCGGTTGCAATGTGCGACTCGGAACGACGTCGCAGCAATGAGCGCGCGCTCCTCGCACTTCGCTCATCCATTGGCGAAGCCGCGAAACGATTCTCATTGCCAATACCATTGCGCGCTCGACCTTTTTTCTCGACCCTAACATCGGGTGCGCGAGTCGCCGATGACGGATGCCGTCGAGCCAGGCGGCCGGGCGACGCGGCCAATGGCCTGCCCCATCCATGCCACTCGAGTTGACCCATCGCGCCGGATAGCGGAGAATTATGCTCTCAAAACATGGGAGCGGGACAGACAACTTTGTTGCAGACACCAAC
>DASXYR010000412.1:0-4594 GCA_036502385.1 Gemmatimonadaceae bacterium | reverse complement strand
GATTTTCGCGCTCTCCGAACGCCTGCTTCGCGGCGCCGGCTTGGCGAAGGCCTGGGTCGAGACCGAGGACAAAGGAATCGGTGTCCTCGACGCGCCCATCTCAGAGAATGGAGTCTCGCTCGAGCGCGTGGTCGCGCTCCTGGAGAAGGACGTCCTTAAACCCGGCGGGAATCCCGCGTCGGGTGGCTACCTCGCCTACATCCCCGGCGGCGGACTCTACCACTCGGCGCTCGGCGATTTCCTCGGCGCTGTCAGCGACAAGTACGCGGGGGTGTTCTTCGCCGGACCAGGCGCCGTTCGAATGGAGAACATGCTCGTGCGGTGGGTGGCCGATCTCGTCGGGTATCCGGCGGGCGCGGGCGGACACATCACGTCGGGTGGAAGTCTGGCGAATCTTGCGGCGATCACCGCCGCGCGCGAGGCACACGGCCTAAAGTCGGCCGATTTTGCGAAGGCGGTCGTTTATCTCACGACGCAGGCACACCACTCGATCGACAAGGCGCTGCGCATCGCCGGCATGGCCGACGCGACCATCCGTCACATCGCGATCGACGATCGATTCCGAATGCGGACCGACGATCTCGAGCAGGCGATCACCGCCGATCGTGCGAGCGGCTTAAAGCCATGGCTCATCATCGCAAGCGCAGGGACGACCGACACGGGCGCCGTCGATCCGCTCGACGCCATTGCGTCGATCGCCGAGCGCGAGCGCTGCTGGTTTCACGTCGACGCGGCGTACGGAGGATTCTTCCTGCTCACCGAGCACGGACGCGCGATGCTCAAGGGCATCGAGAGCTCGGACTCCGTCATCCTCGACCCGCACAAGAGCCTCTTTCTGCCGTGGGGTGCGGGCATGGTGCTGACGCGCGACGTAAAACCGCTCGCGATCGCGCACAGTTACTCCGGCAATTACATGCAGGATGCGATGCGCGAGCCGGGCGAGATCTCACCCGCGGATGTGTCGGCCGAGCTGACAAAACCGTTTCGCGCGCTCCGCATGTGGCTGCCGCTGATGCTCGTGGGCGTCAAGCCGTTTCGCGCCGCACTCGAGGAGAAGCTGCTGCTGGCGAGATACTTCTACGAGGAGGTCCAAACGCTCGGCTTCGAGGTGGGGCCTGATCCCGATCTCTCGATCGTGACTTTCCGCTGGGCGCCAGCCGGCGTGAGCGTCGAGCGCGCGAACGAGCTCAACGAGCGCATCGTCGACGGCGCGCGGAAGGATGGCCGCGTCTTCTTTTCATCGACTATGCTCGACGGACGGTACACCATCCGGATGGCGGCGCTGGGATTCCGCACGCACCGTCGCACAATCGATCTCGCGGTCAGGGTTCTCGCGGAGCAGGTAAAAGGGTTGAGCAGCCCGCGCTAGCCGTTCGGAAAGACCTTCTCCGTCGGGTTCCCGTTGAAGGTGTCCACGACGCACTTCCAGTTGCCGTTCGCGTCTTTCTTCCAGATCGTCACTGCCTTCCCGAAGATCGTGTGGACCTTACCGGTGGAATCCGAAAACGTCACGCGGTTATGCTCGATGAGATAACCCATGTCTCCACTTTCCGAGATCATCGCGCGCTCGGGCTCCCACGTGATTGAAAACTTCGGATCCTTCATGCTGCCCACCACCATCTGTCGGATCGCGGACTTGCCAACGAGCGCGGGCTGATCGGGCTCGAGTACGACCGCGTCGTCGGACCAGTAGGCGAGGGCGCTGTCGGCGTTTCCGGTCGCGGCGGCCTTCGCCCAGTTGCGGCTGGTCTCTATCAGCGCGGCTTCCGAGGCGCCGCGAGTCGTCGAGCTCGCACTAGTCGATTTCGCCGATTCAACCTTGCAGGCGACGCCGAGAATCAGGCAACCGAGAACGACGAGTGCTTTCACGCGCATGACGCCTCCTGGAGAGTCAGTTGTACGATTCCGAAGCCGCTCGATATGGCAGCGGGTATGATCTGCGAGACCGGTGAGACCGGTGAGAAAGGTTGTTTTTGTTGTTGTTGAATAAATCGAACTCCTCACCGGTCTCACCGGTCTCCCCTCCCTTCCCCTGTCCCTCAAAAAGTGGCACTTCGAAGCCGGACCAAACCCGCACCTCATGGCGCCTATCTTATAGTATGCGAGAGCATGACCGCGCCAGCCGTCGTGCCGATCGCATCCCACGTCAGGTCGCGGATGCTGAAGAGATTTCCCGGCACGCGCCTGTCGTGCAGCTCGCGCCCGATTCCGACGGCCATCGTCACGCCGATCGCGCTTCCTAGCGCCGGCCGATGCTTTACCTTCGCCGCCTGCAGCGCACTGTAGGTGACGCTCTCGATGAACGCCGACATGAAGAAGTGCTTGATCTTGTCGACGCCGAACCAGGCGTCCTGGTGCGGAGCGGCTACGGCGGCCTGCGCAAAAACGAGATTGGCCGCGAGCGAGAGACCGACGAGCGGATTCATGCGCTAACGCTTTGTGGCTGTCTTGCGCGTTCTCTTACCAGGAGATGACTTCTTCTTCGCGGTTCCCTTCTTCTTCGACCTCGCGCGGTGTTTCTGTGGTTCTTCCGGCCCACGATCGCGCGCCCAGCCGAGCGTGGCCCTGACGGCGCGTTGCCATCCGGCAATCAAATCTCCAGACAGCTCCGCCGACATCGTCGGGCTGAATCGCGTGAACTGGCGCGTCCCGACGAATTCCGCGGCATCAGCCCACACTCCGCCCGCAATTCCGGCGAGGCCCGCCGCACCCATCGCCGTCGTCTCGACCATGTCCGGCCTGTCGACGCCGATTCCCAGGATGTCCGCCTGGAATTGCAAGAGCCAATTATTTGCCGACGCTCCGCCGTCGACGCGCAGCGACTCGAACTTCACCTTGCCCCGCTTCGCCATCACCCCCAGCATCTCGGCCGTCCCGTACGCCATCGCCTCGAGACCGGCGCGCGCGAAGTGGGCTCTGTTCGTACCTCGCGTGAGACCGACGATCGTGCCACGCGCGTTCGGCTCCCAGTTCGGAGCGCCGAGGCCGACGAGCGCGGGGACGAAGTAGACGCCATCGTTCGACTCGATGCTGCGCGCGAGACTCTCGCTCTCGGACGCGTTGTACAGAATTCCGAGTCCGTCGCGCAGCCACTGGATCGCCGCGCCGGCAATGAAGATCGACGCCTCGAGCGCGTAGGCGGGTCGGCCTCTCTCATCGCACGCAACCGTAGCGAGCAATCCGTCGCCCGGTTTCGGAAGCTTCTTCCCGGTGTTGAGCAGGAGAAACGCGCCGGTGCCGTAAGTGTTCTTCGCCTGACCGGCATTGAAGCATCCCTGCCCGAACAGCGCGGCCTGTTGATCGCCGGCGACGCCCATGATCGGGATCGACTTCCCGAAGAACGACGTGACGGTTCTCCCGAAATCACCCGCCGACGGACGGACCTCGGGCAGAACTTCGATCGGTACGTGAAAGAGCTGGCACAGCTCCCTGCTCCACCGCAGCTTCCCGATGTCGTAGAGAAGCGTGCGCGATGCATTCGTCGGATCCGTCGCGTGCACCTTGCCGCCGGTGAGCTTCCATATCAGCCAGGTGTCGATCGTCCCCGCGAGCAGGCGCCCGTTGCGCGCGACGAAAGCGATCTCCGGCTTCTTGAGCAGCCACTCGATCTTGGTAGCGGAGAAGTAAGGATCGGGGCGAAGCCCGGTGCGCTGAGCGATCCAGCCCGTCCGATTCTTCAGCTCGGCACATCGCTCCGTCGTCCGTCGATCCTGCCACACGATCGCGCGCGCCAACGGCTTCCCGGTATCCTTGTGCCAGACGACGATCGTCTCGCGCTGGTTGGTGATGCCGATCACGTCGGGCGTGACGTGACTTGCGCCGATCGCTTCGCGCGCGGCGATGAGCGTGCGCTCGAGAATCTCGTCAGCGTCATGCTCGACCCAGCCCGGCTGCGGGTAGTGCTGCGTGATCTCCTGGTAGCCGCGGCCCACGATCTTGCCGTCGGCCGATATCACGAGGGCGGTCGTGCCGGTCGTTCCCTGATCGATCGCGAGGACGTGCTTCACTCGACCCTCTGCTCCTTACGCCTTTCGGGGAAGAACTCGTCCAGAAATTCGATCAGCGCGGATTCCTCGGGCGCGTGGCCGACTCCGTTGGTCGAGGACGCCTTGGCATGTGAGGGCAGGGTGATGGTGGTCCCGCTCCGAAGGTACTTCATCACCACCACCGGGTGCACGTAGGACTTCCTACATATGGTAGGGGTGTTGCCGAGCTCTGATGCGACGAGCCGAACGGCGGTGACGACATTCTTCTTCCGCTCGCTCTGGCTCTTCCCCTTCCCCAGCTCGGCCAGAACGGTCGCGGCGCGCAACGTCCCGCCCCACGTCCTGAAATCCTTCGCCGTGTACGGGAACTGCGCGATCTGCTCGATGTAGTCGTTGACGTCGCGCGAATCGACGTCCAGCCACTTGCCGTCTTCTATGTATCGGAAAAGGCGCGCACCTGGCGTCTTCATCAGCTCGCCGACGAAACGCACCAGGTCCTTACCCACGACGACGTTCCGCTGCGTGATCGATCTCTTGCCGCGATACTCGAATTGCACGGTCTCATCGTCTAACGTCACGACGTGTGACTTCCGCATCGTCGTGATGCC
>DASXYR010000411.1:0-1771 GCA_036502385.1 Gemmatimonadaceae bacterium | reverse complement strand
GCCGAACTCGCCCGGATACCAGGCTTCGAGGATGGCGGGGACGTGTTGCTTCGCCCAACCGATGGTGAGCGGCCTTCCGTTTTCAAGTACAAGGACGACGGGCTTGCCGGTGGCGACGACGGCCTCGAGAAGCTGCTCCTGATTGCCCGGCAGGTCGAGGCTGGAGCGATCGAAACCCTCACCCGAGATGCCCTGCCATTCCCCGAGGCCGAGAATAACGACGTCCGCCTGCTTCGCCAGCTCGACGGCGGTATCAATGTCTTTGCCAGGAGAGGAGATGACGGTTGCTTGCGGGACGATCGCTCGAATGCCATCGAGCAGGCTGATGCGCTGGCCATTCGATTCGCGCTCGTAGTCGCCGTAGCGCGCTACATCGGCATTGGGACCTATGACCGCGATGCGTTGGGTGGATTTTGCAAGGGGAAGGAGGTGGCCATCGTCCTTGAGCAGCGTCATGGACTCGCGTGCCGACTCCAGCGAAACGGCGAGATGCGGCTGCGAGCGGTGGACGCGCGCGTTGAGGGCGGGATCGACGAAGGGGTGATCGAACAAGCCGAGGGAGAACTTTACTCGCAGAACGGAACGAACGGCGCGATCGAGATCGAACTTTGAAAGAGAGCCCTCACGCACGCAGTCGACAATCGCTTTTTGGAAGACGTCCTGAGGGAAGTCGTAGAACTGCATGTCAACGCCCGAGCGAATAGCCAGGCAGGATGCGTCTTTCGGCGAGTCAGCGACGTGATGCACAGTGTAGAGGCGTTCGATGGCGCCGAGATCGGAGAGGACAAAACCGCGGAAACCCCAGTCCTGACGGAGGATGGTCTTGAGCAGAAGCGGATCTGCGGTGATGGGAATGCCGTCAATCTCGTGATAAGCGGCCATGGTGGCCATCGCGTGTCCCTCACGAAAGGCGGGCTCGAAAGACTTCAGCATCACGGTGCGAAGCTCGCGTTCGCCGATGTGTACGGGCGAGGTATTGGTGCCGCCTTCCGGCGAGCCGTGACCCGCGAAGTGCTTGGGCTCCGCGACAACGGTGTGATCGCTGTCGAGGCTGTCGCCCTGCGCACCACGCACGTAGGCAAGGCCAAGCTGGCCGGTGAGATAGGGATCTTCGCCGAAGTCCTCTTCAACACGCCCCCAGCGCGGATCGCGGGCGAGATCGAGCACGGGCGCGAGGATCATTGCGACGCCTGTGGCGCGTGCCTCCGCTGCGATGGCTGCGCTGGTCTGCTGTGCGATCTGCGGGTTCCATGTGGCTGCGAGATTGATGGGAGCGGGAAATACGGTGCCAGTATCGAAGCCGTGCAGACCTTCTTCGATAAAGAGAGCGGGGATGCCCAGACGATTGTGCGCGATGACCCACTTCTGGATGCTGTTGGCCTGCTCCGGCGTGGGATTGAGGTCATGAATACTGCCGACCCCGAGATCGCCCCAGAGGCGCTGCGCCTTTTCGGGACGGAAGGCAGCATCCGGCGCCGCGTGTGTATCGTCGGTGTGGCTCTCAACGATATAGCGGGCGCCGGAGTACATATCCAGCTGTCTCGCCTTCTCCTCCAACGTCATCCGCCGAAGAAGATCATCGATACGGCCTTCCATGGACGCGCCTGCCTGCTTGTAGAGAGGCAATTGCTGCGGCGATTGCGCGCTAGCATCGGTGAGATGTGTTTGAGTCAGGCACGCTGCGCAGACAAGCATGCCGCGCGCGAAACGCGAGAATATGGAGACCCGGCTTCCCATCCCAGCATTTTTACAGGACGAGCGTGGTAACGGA
>DASXYR010000410.1:0-7310 GCA_036502385.1 Gemmatimonadaceae bacterium | reverse complement strand
CGACACGGACCCTGGCACGCAGGATCGTCGCGGGGCGTACGAGTGCGACATCACCTATGGCACCAACAACGAATACGGTTTCGATTACCTGCGCGACAACATGGTGCAGTCGCTCGAGCAGCGCGTGCAACGCAACCACGTGTACGCCATCGTCGACGAGGTAGACTCCGTTCTGATCGATGAGGCCCGGACTCCGCTCATCATCTCCGGGCCAGTCGGGAATGAAACCGACGCCGAGTACGGGCTCCACAACGCCGCTGTCGCCCGCCTCGTGCGGAAGCAGAGCGATCTCGTGAACTCGCTGGTTGCGATCGGCGAGAAAGCGTTCGAGGCCGGCGACAACGATGCGGCCATGCTCAACCTGTACAAGGCGCAGCTCGGCGGCCCAAAGAACAAGCGGCTGCTCAAGGTGATGCAGGAGACCGGCGCCAAGCAGCTGGTGCAGAAGATGGAGCCGCAGCACATCGCAGATCGACGACTCCCCGCCGGCAAGCAGCAGTTCAGAGATATCGAGGACGATCTCCTTTTCGTTCTCGACGAGAAAGGCCACACCGTCCATCTGACCGACGCGGGCGTTGATTTCATGTCGCCCGAGGCGCACGACGAGTTCATCCTGCCGGATCTGTCGCAGCAGGTTCATGCGATCGATCACGACCCGGACATGAACCCGGCCGAGAAGCTGGAAGCGCGAAACAAGCTGAACATCGACTACGCCGGAAAGAGCGAGCGGCTCAACATCGTGCACCAGCTGCTGCGCGCGCACGCGCTGTTCGAGCGCGACGTCAACTACGTGGTGCAGGAAGGCCAGGTGCTGATCGTCGACGAGTTCACGGGCCGTACAATGCACGGGCGTCGCTGGTCGGAGGGCTTGCACCAGGCGGTCGAGGCGAAAGAAGGAGTCCAGGTGAAGGGCGAGACCCAGACGCTCGCTACGATCACCATCCAGAATTATTTCCGACTCTACGAGAAGCTGTCCGGAATGACCGGAACCGCCGAAACGGAAGAGACGGAGTTCCACGAGATCTACAAGCTCGGCGTTTCGGTGGTTCCGACGAACCAGCCGGTGATTCGAGACGACCGTCAGGACCTGGTGTACAAGACGCGGCGCGAGAAGTACAACGCGATTCTCGAGGAGACCCAGCGACTGCACGGGCTGGGGTTCCCGGTCCTGGTTGGAACCGTGAGCGTGGAAGTTTCCGAGACCCTGTCGCGCATGTTCAAGCGCGCCGGAATTCCGCACAACGTTCTGAACGCGAAGTACCACCAGCGCGAGGCAGAGATCGTCGCCGGCGCCGGTCAACCCGGTGGCGTGACGATCGCGACCAACATGGCCGGCCGTGGAACCGACATCAAACTCGGCCCCGGAGTGACCGAGTCCAAGCCGTCACAGCGCAGGGATCCGGAAAACCAGCTCGTAGATGTGATCGAGTGCGGCGGTCTTCACATCATCGGGTCCGAGCGCCACGAATCGCGGCGCATCGATCGTCAGCTGCGCGGGCGCGCGGGCCGTCAGGGTGATCCGGGTGCGTCGCAGTTCTTCCTCTCGCTCGAAGACGACCTCATGCGTCTTTTCGGGTCCGACAGGATCGCGAAGCTGATGGATCGGATGGGAGCGCAGGAAGGCGAGATGCTCACGCACTCGCTCATCACGCGGTCCATCGAGCAGGCGCAGAAGCGGGTAGAGCTCCAGAACTTCCAGTCACGCAAGCGACTGCTGGAATACGACGACGTGATGAACCAGCAGCGCGAAGTGATCTACTCGCTGCGGTCGTTCGCGCTCGAGGGCGGGGAAGAGCTCAAGGCCGAAGCCGAGAAGATGGTCGAGAAGGGCGTGTCGAAGCGCGTCGAGAACACGCTGGCGACGTTCGATTCGCAGGAAGAGTGGGATTTCGCGCTGGTCAGGCAGGATCTGCTGATGCACTACATGCTGGCCGTCCCCGGCTACGAGGATGGCAGCCTTCCGACCAGCGAAGAGGATGCCGAGCACCGCGCCATCGAAGCCGGACGGAAAGCCTTCGCCGACAAGCTGCTGAGCCTCGGCGAGTACGGCGATCAGCTGCTCTCGCTGGTGATGCTGCACGTGCTCGACGAGAAGTGGAAGGATCACCTTTACGATCTCGACCAGCTGCGCAACGCGATCGGTTATCGGTCGTGGGGCCAGAAGGACCCGCTGATCGAGTACAAGCACGAGGCGTACACGATGTTCGTGGATTTGATGGGCGATATCCACAACACGTTCACCGAGCGATTCCTGCGTGCCCAGATCACTTTCGAGCAGCCGAGGCCTTTGCCGCCGATGTTCCTGAGCGACGACGACCCCGAGGGTGGTGCGCCGCGTCGTCCCAGGGGGCCGACGGGTCCGACGAAACGCTATAACGCCGCGGGATTGCTCGAGGATGTCCCCGCGAGCGACGGCGAGGGCACAGAGGCAACGCTCGATCTTGGGCCTCCTGAAGCGCCTCAGCGCGGGACCGAAGTTCGTCCGGAGCCGACAGTGCACGTGGGCGGGAAAAGCTCGTCGCTGTCGAGTGCGATGGCGGGCGGAACGATTGCCGGCGCCGGCAGGGACTTCACCAACGTCGGGCGGAATGATCCGTGTCCGTGCGGATCGGGGAAGAAGTTCAAGAAATGCCACGGAGCGAGCCTGTAGCAAGGGGCGAACTGCGCCGTGATCTTTTTGTTGTTTGCACGATGAACTGCCGTTCGGATGCCAGTTTCAGAGAACGCGGTTCCATGTCGCCACTCCGAAACGATAGACGCGCAAAGCTGATGATGGCTGGCCGACGCGGGTGGCGGCTGAGGCAGGGGTGAGCGCCATTCTCCGGTTTCTATCGAAATGGAGATGATCAATGGCACTCACGATTCGCGAGCTCCCCACCGCCGAGAGGCCACGGGAGCGACTCCGCACGCACGGGGCCCAGGCGCTAAGCTCCGGTGAGCTGATCGCAATTCTCCTCGGCAGCGGCTCCGAGGGCCGGTCGGCGCTTGGGATCGGGCAGGACATACTCTCTACCTGTCGCGGGTCCCTCAGACTGCTCGCTTCGCAGCCGGTCGCGAGCCTCACGAGCGTGAGCGGTGTGGGAACGGCTCGTGCGGTTGGTATCCACGCTGCCCTCGAGCTGGGCAGACGCATGGCGGCGGAGGAAAGGCAGGAAGGGGCGCCGGTCCGTTGGCCCCGCGATGTCTACGAGATCTTCGCCCAGCGGCTGGAGGATCTACCGGTCGAGGAGTTCCATGTCGCGGTCCTCGACTCGCAGCACCGGCTGGAGCGCGACATCACGGTCACGCGCGGACTCCTCAACTCGTCGCTCGTACATCCGCGGGAAGTGTTTCGAGAGGCGATCGCGGAAAGGGCGGCGGCAATCATTCTGGTACACAATCACCCGAGTGGCGATCCGACACCTTCGCCCGACGACAGGGTAGTAACAGAACAGCTTGTGCAGGCGGGAAAGGTGCTAGACATACCCGTCCAGGACCACGTTATTATCGGGAGAGGACGCTACATAAGCTTCGCGGAGGCGGGACTGCTTTGACTGCTGGCGCCGTAAAGGAAAAAGAGACGATTCCCGCCTGGATCAAGGAGGGACTTCCGGAGCGACTCGACCGGGAGCTGCTCGCGCGCGCCTACAGGTTCAGCGAGCGCGCCCACGAAGGCCAGAAGCGGCTCTCCGGTGAGAATTTCGTCTCGCACTGCGTCGAAGTCGCGAAGATCCTCGTCGATCTCCAGCTCGACACGGTCACGGTGGCCAGCGGCCTGATCCACGACGTCGTCGAAGATACCGCCATCACCATTGAGGACATCGAGAACGAGTTCGGCAAGGAGATCGCCGAGATCGTCGATGGACTGACCAAGATCGGCCACCTTCCGCTCAACTCATCGCAGGAGCGGCAGGTCGAAAACTATCGCAAGCTCCTGCTGTCGATCGCCAAGGACGCGCGCGTCATCCTCATCAAGCTGGCCGACCGGCTGCACAACATGAGGACGCTGGAATTCCTGCCGCCCGAGCGCCAGAAGCGTATCGCGCAGGAAACGCGCGATCTGTATGCGCCGCTCGCGCACCGGTTCGGAATGGCGAAGGTTCGGTGGGAGCTCGAAGACCTGGCGTTCAAGCACCTCGAGCCCTCCGAGTACAAGACGCTCGCCAAAAAGGTTTCGACCCGGCGGGCCGAGCGGGAAAAGTCCATCGCTCAGCTAAGGGAGCCTCTGGAGACCCACCTGAAAGACGCGGGAATCGCCAACGTCGAAGTGAGCGGACGGCCGAAGCACCTTTGGTCGATCTACAAGAAGATGAAGAAGTGGGACAAGCCGTACGAGGAGATCTATGACCTCCTCGCCGTGCGCGTTACCGTCAACGGCGTTCCCGACTGCTACCACGCGCTCGGTGTCATTCACGATCGGTTCACGCCGCTGCAGGAGCGCATCAAGGACTACATCGCGCAGCCAAAGTCGAACGGATATCAATCGCTGCATACGACAGTATTCGGACCGAACCGGCAGCTGTTCGAGATCCAGATTCGGACCCGCGAGATGCACCGCACGGCGGAGTATGGAATCGCGGCGCATTGGCGCTTCAAGGAGGATTCGCGCAGCGCCGACGAGCTCGACCGCGCGCTGCAGTGGTTCCGTCAGGTGCTCGAGCTCCAGCTCGACGCCAAAACCCCCGACGAATTCCTCGAGTTCCTGAAGCTCGATCTCTACCAGGACGAGATCTTTGTCTTCACGCCAACAGGCGACGTGATCCAGCTGCCGAAAGGCGCGACGCCCATCGACTTCGCGTTCGCCGTCCACACCGAGGT
The DNA here is from genome assembly GCA_036502385.1 of Gemmatimonadaceae bacterium. Classification (GTDB taxonomy): domain Bacteria; phylum Gemmatimonadota; class Gemmatimonadetes; order Gemmatimonadales; family Gemmatimonadaceae; genus UBA4720. The sequence goes on along the minus strand of DASXYR010000410.1, from coordinate 2,513 downwards.
CGGAGTCCATTGTCAGGGCGCACGAATCAACGGGCGGATAGCGAGCCTGGCGCGCGAGCTCAAGAATTCGGAGACGGTCGAGATCATCACGTCGCCGACGGCCAAGCCGAGCAGGGATTGGCTTGCACACGTGAGAACGGGACGCGCGAGGCACAAGATCCGGCAGCGGCTTCGCATCGAGGAGCAGAACACGTCGATCAAGCTCGGTAAGGAGATTCTCGACCGGGAGATCAAGCGCCGCCGCCTCACCAAGCCGGATGACGATGAGATGCTGAAGGTCTCCAAGGCGCTTCATCTGACCGATGCGAATCATCTCATCGCATCGATCGGTCAGGGCGACGTCAACATCTCGCAGGTGCTCAAGGAGCTGTACCCGGACCTCGAGACCGCTGAGGCAGCGAAGCCCGGACCCCTCGATTGGCTCGTGGATCGCGTCCGCGGCGCGCCGAAAGGTGTTCGGATCCAGGGAGTCGACGGCATGATGGTCCGCTACGCCCAATGTTGTCAGCCTGTGCCCGGAGATCCGGTTGTGGGGTATGTAACGCGAGGAAGAGGCGTCAGCATCCACCGCTCGGACTGTCCGAATCTGCTCATGCTCGTGCAGGAACCCGAGCGAAGGCTCGAGATAGATTGGAAGGAGCTGGAAGGCGAGAAATTCATGGTCCGGCTCGCTCTGGAAGCCACCGACAGGCGCGGACTCTACGCCGACCTCGCTACCGCCGTTTCGGCGACGGGGACCGACATCAGGAGCTTCGAGCTCCACAGCTCCGATGGGCACGTGGTTGGAGAGCTGGCCGTCGAAGTTGGCAACCTCGCGCATCTGCAAAAAATTCTGAAAGCCGCTCGGCGCGTGAAAGGCGTGAGAGAAGTTGCGCGTCGCGAGCGGCTTGCGAGTGATACGAAGAATGTCGAAAGCAGTCTTTGACCTGCAGGCTCCGTTCGAGCCGGCGGGCGATCAACCAAAAGCGATAGCCGAGCTCACGAGGGGACTCGAGCGAGGCGACCGCTTTCAGACTCTGCTAGGAGTCACCGGGTCCGGAAAGACGATGACGGTCGCGAACGTCATTCGAAATTTCGGGAAGCCGACGCTCGTGCTGTCGCATAACAAGACGCTGGCGGCGCAGCTGTATGGGGAGATCAAGAGCTTCTTCCCGCACAACGCGGTCGAGTACTTCATCTCGTACTACGACTACTACCAACCGGAAGCCTACGTACCGACGACGGATACGTACATCGAGAAGGACGCGTCGATCAATGAGGACATCGACCGTCTCCGCTTGCGCGCGACGTCGAGCTTGATGGAACGAAACGACGTCATCATCGTCGCGACCGTCTCGGCCATCTACGGCCTGGGCGATCCGCGGAGCTACCGCGAGCAGATGGTCACGCTCACGAAGGGGCAAAAGATTCCGCGCGACGACATCCTGCGGTCGCTGGTGAAGATCCAGTACTCGCGCAACGACATGGGACTCGAGCGCGGAACGTTCCGTGTGCGCGGAGACACCGTCGAGATTCTTCCGGCGTATGAAGAGCAGGGCGTGCGCGTGGAGATGTGGGGCGACGAGATCGAGAAGATCAGCAAGATCGACCCGCTGACGGGCGACACGATCGCCAGCCTCGAGAAGGCGGCGATCTATCCGGCGAAGCACTTCGTGACCTCGCGGCCGACGATCGAGCGTGCGGTCGGCTTGATCCGCGCCGAGCTGGCGCAGCGCCTCACCGAGCTTCGCGCTTCGAACAAGCTCCTCGAAGCACAGCGGCTGGAGTCGCGCACCAACTTCGACATCGAGATGATGCTCGAGATCGGCACCTGCGCGGGAATCGAGAACTATTCGCGCCACCTTTCGGGGCGCTCCGAAGGCGAGCGGCCGGCGTGCCTCTTCGACTACTTCCCCGAGGACTTCCTCGTCGTCGTGGACGAGTCGCACGTGACGCTGCCCCAGATCGGCGGAATGTTCAATGGCGACCGCGCGCGCAAGCTCACGCTCGTCGACTATGGATTCCGACTCCCGAGCGCGCTCGACAACCGGCCGTTGATGTTCGACGAGTTCCTGTCGCTGACGCCGCGCGCGCTCAACATCACGGCGACGCCAGGCGAGCCCGAGCTGCGTCTGTCGGAGGGCGCCATCGTCGAGCAGATCATCCGACCCACTGGCCTCGTGGATCCCGAGATCGAGGTACGTCCGGTTCGTGGTCAGGTCGACGACCTGCTCAACGAGATCCGCATTCGCGAGCGGAAGAGCGAGCGCGTCCTGGTGACGACGCTCACCAAGCGCATGGCCGAGGATCTCGCGGATTACCTGCAGCAGATGGGCGTGCGCGTTCGCTACATGCACGCCGACATTGACGCCATCGAGCGCATGGAGATCGTCCGCGGCCTCCGACTCGGCGAATTCGACGTGTTGATTGGAATCAACCTTCTCCGCGAGGGACTGGATCTGCCCGAAGTCTCGCTGGTTGCGATCCTCGACGCGGACCAGGAAGGTTTTCTGCGCAGCGATCGTTCGCTCATC